>CANQBX010000019.1 GCA_947589095.1 uncultured Lachnospiraceae bacterium | reverse complement strand
CCTGCGGTTTCCTCGCTCGCGGGCATTCGCCCTATGGATTCGGACGCATGAGTTCCGGCTTACGTGCAAGCACGACGCCGGGCGCGAGTCGCGAGTCCGCAGTGCGCGGCTCGGAAACCTGCGGTTTCCTCGCTCGCGGGCATTCGCCCTATGGATTCGGACGCATGAGTTCCGGCTTACGTGCAAGCACGACGCCGGGCGCGAGTCGCGAGTCCGCAGTGCGCGGCTCGGAAACCTGCGGTTTCCTCGCTCGCGGGCATTCGCCCTATGGATTCGGACGCATGAGTTCCGGCTTACGTGCAAGCACGACGCCGGAACTCATGCGTCCGAATCCGCACTGCTCATTGCTTGCCGGAAGTTTTGTATAACCAGAATCGACAAAAGCATACGAATCATGTAGGCGGCGGCTGTAGCGGGCTTTAGGTAGCTTTCGCCGCCAAGCCGGGGGGAGGCTGTTACAGGGATCTCCGCTACCTTCGCTCCCTGTTTCAGCAGGTATGACACCGTATCCGGCTCCGGACCGAAATTCAGTTTCAGCGCAAACTGCCGGATCATCTTACGGTTGAACATCCGCATTCCGGAAGTCGGATCCGCCACCTTCACGCCGGTAGTCAGGCGGATCGCCAGCGAGAGGATCCGGCTGCCGACCATACGCATGGACGCGTCCTTACGCCCTTCCATAAAACGGCTTCCGATCACGATGTCATATCCTTCTTCCATTTTCCTGAGCATAGGCTCAATATATTCCGGCCTGTGCTGTCCGTCCCCGTCAAACTGGATCGCGCAGTCGTAGCCTTCCCGATAAGCATATTTCATCCCGGCCTGAAAGCATCCTGCCAATCCCAGATTTACCGGAAGATCCAACAGGTTATAGCCCCTCTCCCGGCAGATCTGCGCCGTACGGTCGGCAGAACCGTCATTGACCACAATATAGTCGAACTGCGGACAGACCCGTATCAGCTCGTCCACAGTCCTTTCAATATTCGCCTCTTCATTAAACGCCGGTATGATTACCAGTACTTTCTTCGGATCCGCCATATCCACAACGCCCGCCTTTTCCATTAACTGTCCTGCCTCAGGATCAGATCGCAGATCAAATCCACCGTCTCCGGATCCAGTCCGGCATACAGCGGCAGCGTCAGCACCTGTCCGGAAATCCTCGCAGCCACCGGCGTCTGCTCCGCGTCAAACTGATCCTTATAACAATCGTAGCTGTTAATACACGGATAGAAATACTTTCGCGCATGAACGCCATGTTCCGCCAGCTCCGCGAAAATCCGATCCCTGCTCTTCCTGTATCCGTCAAATACCACCGGCATATACGCGTAATTATACCGGACCTTCGGATTCTCCGGACTCAGGCGGATACCCGGCACTCCGGAAAGCCTTTCCCGGTACCGCCGCACCAGGTTCCTTCTCTTCTCGATCCCGTCCTCCACGTAGCGAAGGTTCAGAATGCCCATGGCGGCCTGGAACTCGTTCATCTTTCCGTTGGCCCCCACGGATTCCACACTTTCGCTCCCGGTAATGCCGAAGTTCTTCAGTTCATAAAGCACAGGCGCCAGCGACGCATCCCGAAAGGCCACCGCGCCTCCCTCAATGCTGTGAAACACCTTGGTGGCATGAAAGCTGAACATGGACGCATCCCCGAACCGGCCGATCCCGATGCCGTTATACTCCTCGCCGAAAGTATGGGCCGCATCATAGATCACCTTCAGATGATGCCTGTCCGCGATCTCCCCGATCCGCTCCACGTCGCAGATATGGCCATACACATGTACCGGCACGATCGCGGAGGTTTTCTCTGTGATCAGATCCTCCAGCCTGTCCGCGTCCAGCGTATAATCCACCGGATTGATATCGCCAAATACCGGCGTCAGGCCGTTCCGCACGATCGCATGCGTCGTGGACGCGAAGCTGAAAGGGGTCGTTATAACCTCTCCGCTCAGATTCATGGCCTGGATCACCAGTTCCAGCGCCATATGTCCGTTCACAAACAATTCCAGATTCGGCGTATGCAGATACTCTTTCAGCTGCGCGGCAAACTGCTTGTGATATTCTCCCATATTGGTCAGCCACGCGCTTTCCCAAAGAGGCTTCAGCATCTCCACATAGTCCTCAAGCGGCGGAAGCGACGACCGCGTCACCATAACCGGAGGATCGATTCTTTTCTCTTTCATCGTTTTTACTGCCCTTTGATTGAATTTATCCGTATACAGATATCCTTTCTTGCCATTATTCCCGGCCTCGCCGCCAGAATGGCCGGATCCGGTTCCCGCCCGAGCGCCCACAATACCAGCGCCTGCGGCAGATCGACCCCCGCCGCGTGGCTGAACGGATAGCCGCCGCCGAAACGGGCGTTCATTTCCAGCACATAATTCCGGCCGCCGGACGCGATCACATCTACGTCCAGATTCCCGCGGTGCCGCAGAAATTCTCCAAGCCTCCATCCCAAAGCCATAAGCTCCGGATCCTCCGCTGTCACGGCCGAGTCCGTCTCCCCGGCCCGCATAGCCAGTTTCTTCCTGACGGAAACCCCGCGTACATTCCCCTCAAGATCATTCATCACATCGAGACCGTATTCCTGGCCGTTCAGATATTCCTGGATCAGCATGCTGCGGGACTCGTCCTTCGCCGCCTCATATTTCATATAGGAATCCCGGATCTGCTTCCGTCCCCAGGTCAGGAAAACCCGCAGGCTTTCCTCATCGTCCGCAGCGTAAATGCCCAGAGAGCCCATTCCCCATCGGGGCTTTACAATAAGCGGCCATGCGGCGCCTCCCTCCCGGACGGCATGCAAAGCCTCCTCCGGATCGATCCATGCGGCAGGCACGCAGAACCCCGCGTCTTTCAGCTGCCTGTATGTCTGCCATTTATCATTGCAGATCTCCGCGCCCCGCCGGTCTGCCGTAACGACCGTCGTCCCCACGGAAGCGAATTCCTCCCGGGCGGCCGCCAATACGGGAACATCCACGTCGAAAAGCGGAAGCAGCAGATCGATCCTGTTTTCTTTACAGTAATCAAGAAGAAACGGTATATATTCCCGGTCATAGATCAGCGGCGCAAGCACCGCTCTGTCCGCATATTCGAACGCGGCACAGTCGCTGCTGTTCGCCGCGTGAACCTTCCCGCCGCAGCCGGCCCTGACAAGCGCCTCTTTAAAATACGTGACCAGGTAGCCCCTTCTTCCCGCGCTGGTAAGTAGAATGTTCATGATCCAACGTCTCCCTTTCTGACCTCACTCTGCCTTCACCGCGCTTGTGCGCAGCGCCGTATTCAGAAGATAACGGAAACTCTCCATTTGAAACAGCCATGCTCCCAAAATGTAGAATACCGCGCCCGCAAGCACCTGAAGGAACAGCTTCAGCAGTATGTTCATTTCTCCCATCCATGCGCCGGCGGCCATAACCGCGGCGCACATCGCCGCCGACAGTCCCAGAGACGGGAGCACGTCCTTCCACTGCCTGGCGGCGCCGTAACCGATCAGCTTCCGGTTCGGAGCCGCGTCTATGAATGTACACAAAAAATCATGAAACGCTCTGAGCGCCACCATTACATATACCGAATAGCGCAGGCCGATCAGCAGCAGAAGCATGCATGTCGCTTTTTTGATGATCTCCAGCTTCAGGAAAATATCGCTTCGTCCCATGGCGTTGACCGCCTGGAGATTGGTGATATGGATCGGCCAGAAACAGTAATATACGCACATGATCCGAAGAAACGGGACGCAGACCATCCACTGCTCTCCCAGAAGCAGAAACACAAGCGTATCCGCTACCGCAAATAGTCCCGCCAGCATCGGCATAACCACAAAGGAGCTCAGCCGGACCGCCCGGCGTACCATCCGGCGCACCGCCGCGGTATCACTCTGGCGGGAAGAAAAGGCCGGCAGCAGCACCGCCTGGATCGCCGCCCCGAGATTTGACGCGATCAGTTTGGGGAACTGTTCGCCGCGGTTAAACGCCCCCAGCTGCTCCTCATTGTACAGCTTGCCGATAATAAGCCCGTACAGATTCGTAAAAACCGTATCGATCAGACCGGCGCACAGAAGCTTCCAGCCGAAAGAAAACATACTGCCAATGCGCGCCGGAGAACACACCGGCCTGGGTCTCCACGGCACAGCGGCAAACAGGCTGATCATCAGCAGCACATAATAGGAGATCTGCTGTCCGACCATTGCCCAGACCCCGTATCCGGCCGCCGCCATCCAGATACTGAACACGCCGGAAACAGCCGACGCAAAAAGCGTGGACAGAAACAAGCCGCGGAATTCCATTTTTCTGGATACATACGCCGTCTGGACCGAAATCACAGCCCCGGGAAACAGAACGATTCCCATCACCCGGACGATCTCTTCGAGAATTTCGATCCGGTAATACCCGGCAATATACGGCGCCGCCAGATACAGAAGCGCATATACGGCCGCGGAAAGCAGCAGTTCAAAGCAGCACACCGAGGAGAAATCCGTCTCATCCGCCTGGGACCGCTGTACGAGCGCCGTGCTGAACCCGTTCTGAACCAGCGCGTTGGCGATGGTAATAAAGATCATGATAAGCCCGACCACGCCGTATTCGGCGGGCGTAAGAAGCCGGGCCAGGATAACGGTTACAACAAACTGAACCCCCTGCGCTCCCCCGCTTTCCAGGATCTTCCAGAGCATTCCTTTTATGATTTTCTGCTTCATGCCTTTATCCGTCACTTCCGGTTCCTATTCCTTCTTAAAGTGAAATAATCGAAACAGCATATTATAAATTCCGGGAGCCGCCGACGCAAGACATATGAAAAAGCGGGTCCTGAAATTCAGCTCCCGGTAAAACTTCCGGTATTTTCGTGAGAGAACCGTTTGATACTGCCCGGTATTCACCTTCGTCAGGAAATAGATCCGCCGGATCGCTTCCTCCGTCACAGAATGGAATCTTCCGCCGGTCGCCCGGTCAAATTCACGGTACATCTTCTTCATCCGCAGGAAATAGACCCGCTGCTTTCCGGCATAATCCCCCTTCTTCATATCCGCAGTCCAGGAGTGGGCCGTCCCCAGCCGGTAGACACACATGGGCTCGTCCATATAGTACGCCCAGCCCCGCGCTGCCGCAAGAAGCTGGAGCGGAATATCGCCGACCGGCGCGTCTGTATAGTAATCCGGAAGATTTCTGACCATATCGGTTCTGAACAGCAGCGACGCCGTCGGATATCCGGACGTCTTGGCAATGATCTCCTCCGGAGCGACCCTGCGGTTACCATGGTACGGACGCATCATGCGTTCCGTCAGCGCCCTTCCCTGTACATCTACGCGCGCACTGTGAAATACCATGGCGCAATCCGGATGCGCCTCCATGAAATCTACCTGCTTCTGGAGTTTGCCGCTGTCTGTCCAGTAGTCATCCCCTTCGCACATGGCAATGTATTTGCCCCGCGCCCGCGGGAAATTAAACGCTCCGCTTATATTGCTGATTCCCTGCGAATACTGATTGACCTCCTGAAGGATTGGCCGGATCCGCTCCGGGAAGCGTTCGGTATACTCGCGGATCACATCGGCCGTTCCATCGTCGGAAGCATCGTCATGAACCAGGATCTCATACGCGAAAGCAGTCTCCTGATTCAAAAAACCATCCAGGGCATCTCGGATAAACTCCTTCTGATTATATGCCAGACAACAGATACTGACCATGATTCCGCCTGTTTTTACAGCATCCATCCTATCTTCCTCATATTTCCAGTTTATTTCATTATGCCCCATATTTCTTACATTCTTTACATATTCTTCTTTTCATTTTGCTTACAATTCTACCATGGCACTCTAAAAATGTAAATTACATATGGAAATTTCTTAATAAATATGCTAAAGTAGAAAAGTACATTGTGCTAAGGAGGAAAATCAGATATGCACAAATCAATCCATAAACTTATGCTTGCATCCTTTACGATAGCCATGACGTTCAGTCTGACTCTCCCGGCATTCGCAACCGGCGGCCCTCTTGGCCCCCTCGGCGTGCTTCCCGAGCCTGATTCCACAACTACCGTGCAGCCCCCTGCAGAGGCCCCGTCTCAGGATCTGACCGGCGGGCCGCTCGGATTTTTAGGCGGATTATCGCAGCCGGAATCAGCGCCGTCCGGACCGGATACCTCCGTTTCCGGCGCAACGGGCGAAGTTTCCTCAACCGCTGATTTTATGGTGGAATCGCTTCCGGATGTCCAGCAGAAGATCAATTCTCATTTTGTATCCTTGCGTCTGCTCCATCCGGACCAATCCTGGTCGGATGTCGCATATACCTCTTCCGGCAGTACCGCAGGCCTCTCTTCCCCGCAAGGCTTTATTTCCATGTCGCTCTTCTCTGACGGTCTGCCCGGAGACATCCTGTACCGCACTTATAGTTCGGCCTCCGGCTGGAGCCGCTGGGTCATGAACGGAGAGCACGCTCCGTGGAATGCCGGAAGTAATGTGGAAGCCGTTCAGATCCGCTTAAACGGCGTTGCCGACAAAGTATTCGACATCAGTTATTCCACGACGCTTTCCAACGGCGCCGCCTGCAGCTGGTCCTATAACGGACGCACCAACGGAACCATGGGAACCGGCGCTTACATAACCGGAATCTCCATCTGCATCACGCGGCGCGGTTTATATGATAACACTTCAACCGCCAATCTGGTATATTCCGCCACTTCTTTTGACGGTATCCGGTTCGGGGACGGCCTGCCCACCTACATAGACGGCACGGGCTCCGCCTTTACCGGCTGGGCGTGGAATGATCGTGACCGCTACTATTTCGTAAATAACAGCGCAGTCACGGGATGGCAGTATATCGACGGATATAAATACTATTTCGATGAAAGCGGCAAGCTGGTGACCGATCTGGAACCCATCATCGGCGCAAACGGACCATATCTGATCAAAGTAAATAAGCAGATGAACTGCACGACCATATATGTGCAGGACGGCGGCAACGGATATATCATTCCGCTTAAAAGCTTCCTCTGCTCCACCGGGGACGATACGCCTCTCGGTACATTCCATACCCCGGAGAAATACCGCTGGCACGAAATGATCCACAGCTCCTACTGCCAGTATCTGATGCGCCTGAACGCGGGGCTCCATATCCTGCTTCACTCGGATATCTATTCCGCCCCGAATCCGGCCACGCTGTCTCCGGCTACCTATAACTACATGGGAATCGCCAGATCATCCGGCTGCATCCGCTTTGTGACGGGCGACGCCAAATGGATGTATGACCACTGTCCGATCGGCACGACGATCCAGGTGTACAATTCTTCGATCCCCGGACCTTACGACCGGCCATGCGTGGAATATTTCATTTCCGAGCAGCAGACCTGGGATCCCACGGATCCGGAGGCCGTCGCAGCTTTTGGTGTATTGTACACGGGCAACTGATACACGCCGAAGGCGTTTCTTTCGGATCACTCCAAAAGGAACGCCTTCGATAATTCATTCTCATAAAGGAACCGGCTTTCATGATAACCGGTTTCTTTTTTTATCTGTTCCAGAACCCGGGCATCGTCGTAACCGCTGCTCCAGAAGTCATTGGTATCCACATAGACGACCAGACTGTCTACAGTCCCCTTCTCCGCCAGTATCTCCGGCAGGCGGTCGAGATGACCGGCAGATGTAATATAGATTCCCCGGTAGCCGGACAGTTCGAGCAGATCCTGCGTCAAAGGCGCATTCCTGTAATCGGTCACATACAGACAATAGCAGCCGCTGTTCTCGGACGCCGCCCGCACTCTCGCCTCATTCTCCGGGTACAGATACTGTACGCAGCCTCTCCCGTATCCGGTCCCATACAAAAATCCCATTCCCAGCAGCATAGCCGCATACACCGGCGCCGCTTTCCTGCCGCACAGGCACCAGTCTGTCAGATGGACCGCCCACCAGACGCCCAGTACCGCCATTACCGGATAAAGATTATAGAGATAACGGGCGCCCGGAACCACCGCCACGACTACAATGCACAGAAACGACAGGATACAGGCTGCTGTAAGGCCAAGTACCGTTACCGTTTTCCGATCCGCCGGATATACCGGCGTCCCGCCACGCTTCTTTCTTCTCCACCGGTACAGCAGCCCGCCGGCAAAGGCCACCGCGGCCACGGCCGCGGTCTCCCGGATCCGTCCTCCCAGAAAATCCATATTGATACTGGATATAAACGCTATCAGATTCGTCGGAACCGCCGCAAATGTCGTCAGATTCCGGCCCGTCTCCTCCGCCACGAAATTATCCGGCCTCGTCAGATGCGCAATGCAGGCCGGGAAGCACAGCACCATGGCTCCCACGGCGCCAAGCATGACCACCGCGAAGACCGCCGCCTCTTTCCACTTTCTCTCATACAGCTTCCATAATACGTAAAATCCCGAAAGAAAAAATGCCAGAAATACAAAATAATACTGCGTCAGCAGTCCCAGAAAGGTAACGGCGGCCAGAGCGACCAGGCGCTTCGCCGTCTGTCCGTCCAGCAGCAGCTTTACAAACGTATATACGCCGGCCATTGTAAAAAAGGTCATCATCATATACATCCGCGCAAAGATCCCCGTACTCAGTCCGCCGGGGGACAGACCCCACAGAAGCATGGCGGCCGCCGCATAGCCGTCCCCGTCCAAAAGCAACGCGGCCGTCTTGTAGAGCAGATACAGGCACCCCATATAAAAGAGCAGATTAACCGCAACCGCCTGCCATTTACTGAACCGTCCCGGCGTAAGGGAGGATACCGTGTGCAGCAGCATATAAAACAGCGGCGGATGTACATCCTGGGTCTGATTATAATATACCGAACCGTACGCAAACCGTTGATCCGGCCGGACCGTAATATAATCGTTAAACTCTTCTCCCGTAATCCAATGGTCGAAAACGTCATACAGAGCGACGTCCGGCTTATAATAGCTGTTCGCCAGTCCCCAGGAGTAGATCTCATCGACAAAAAAGCCCTTCTTCTGACCAGCAAACAGCAGAAGAACCGCTGTCTGGAAGACAAGGAGCGCCCATACGAAGACTGCGCGAAGCCTGTTCGTTTTCAATTTGTTCCATCCTTTCCGCTCTGAAGATAATCGAAATACAAAGGCGTACCGCCGGTATGAATGAACAGGACCTTCTCCCCGCCGCTGCCATGGGCTTTCAGCCATTTCAGCATCCCCGAGTAAGCCTTACCCGTATAGACCGGGTCCAGCGGTATGCCGTAATCCTCCATCACCATTCGGATCGTCCGTTTGACATCCTCATCATATTGACCGTATCCGCCGCAGATATAATCCGTCACAAAGCAAACCGGTATCCGGGCATCGCCGGCATACCGTCTCACTCCGGCCTCGCCGGCCTCCTGGCCGCGGGCCACGGAAATACCCACGATCCGCTCGCGGCCGCCGGCTTCCGTCTGGCCGCTGAGCAGCCCGCCCTGGGTCATGCCGGTCCCGCTGGCCAGAAAAATAGAATCAAATTCCAGCCGGTGCGTCTCTTCCCAGAGACGGATCTCTCCATATGCATCATGGTATGCCTCCCGGGCCGCCGCTTCATTCCCGAGTCCGCGGGAATCGCCATAAATATAATACGGCGCAAAGCCCTCCTCCCGAGCACGGCAGAATACCTGTTCCAGCGCTTCCGCGACCTGGGTCTTCCCGCAGGAAAGATACCGTCCCCCCATCTGCCCGACAAGCATACTGTTAAACGTGGAAGCTTCCTTCTCTTCCCCGGCATCCGGCGACACGACCGTGAATGGGATATTCGCGCTCCTGCACATATTCGCCAGGACGCGGTTCAGATTCGATTCTTTTCTGCCGTACGTGATCAGATAATTACATTTCTTCTTTTCCATATCTCGCAGAAAGGAAAAACCGATCCGGCATTTATTCCCTCCGAACGAAAAACCGAGAAGATCCTCTCTCTTTATATAGATTTCCTGTCCGCTCCCGCATTTCCCCAGATACTGGATCGGCGTCGGCTTAAGCGGCTCGCTCCATTGTCTCATACGCCGGACTCCTTTCTCCGAATCTCTCCGCCTGGTTTCAGCCGCGCACAAAGCCGCGTCAGCCGGGAAAATATACCGGTCTCCATACGGATCCCCCAAAACCATAGCTCCGCGATCCGCTTTCGCACCGGGCCGATGCCCAGATATTTCTCCATATAATACAGCACGCTCTCTTCGCGAAGCGTTTGGCGCTTCCGACTGTCCGCTACGGATTTGTTCACGGATACGGACTCCCTGTGGATATACTGTTCTCCCGTAAGAAGCACCGTACAGAATCCGGCGGCCCTTAAGCGGCGCGCCAGCACCATTTCTTCCTGATACAGGAACATATTCTCATCGTAACCGCCGCACCGTTTAAACGCCTCCGCGTTCACCATCAGCATGGATCCGTGAACCACATCTACGCGGACGACCCTCTTCCCCCGGTAATATCCGGCCGGATAGTAGAGCGCTCTGCGAAACAGCCTGCGGCTTAACGGCCCCATGAACAGAAGCTCACCGCAAAATCCCTGAAGGCGCCAGGCGTTCGTCACAGGCGCGGCTGCGCCCTTCCCGCACGGTGCATATGCATCCGTATCCGGCACAGCTTTATCCCCGCTGAACGGCGCGGAGTCTTTACGCGATTCCGCCGGCGTCCGCATGACAGCCGCCGCGGCCCCCACCTTCGGATTCCTATGAAAGACGCTTTCCAGATGACGCAGACATTCCTCGGTAAACAGCACGTCCGGATTGGCGATCAGCACCCGCTTTGCTCCAAGAACCTCCGACGCATAGCGAACACCCAGATTATTGCCGGCGCCGTAGCCGCCGTTCTTCGCCGCGCGGATCACGGAAATCTTCCGGCTCCGAAGCCGGCTCAGGCGTTCGAACGAGCCATCCGCGGAGGCGTTATCCACTATGACAATATGATCCAGACTTTTATATCCGCGAATACCGCAGACTAACTCCTCCGTCGTTTCCGCGTCGTTATAATTCAGGATCACGCAGGCCGACGTACCGTCTGCGGCCGCAGGCCTCCTGTCCTCCGGTCCGCCTTGTGCAAAGCCCCTCCGCGGAATCGTAAAACACATCGCCAGCGTCTGCAGCCGCGAGCTTTTATAGAAATGATATCTTCGTATGCTGCGCAGCCGTTCTGCCGGCGTCTGCATCGGGAGCGCCAGCCATGCCCGGAGCGTCTCCCGCTGCGTTTTCGTCAGCTGGCCGCCGAACCGTTTCAGAAAGGCTGCCGCCTGATCGAACATCCGCCGGTAATTCTGCTCCACCTGCGCCTGCCGAAACGGCCGCTCCGCCACATCCTTCAGGCTGCCGGCCGCTCTCGCCCCTAAGGAATTATCCCCATGCTGGCGGTACAGCGAAAGCGCCTCACGCACGCAGGAAATCCTGCCAAAGCATACCGCGCAGAGCGCGATCCACCAGTCATGCATAAAGCATGCTTCCGGCATCTCCCGCACCTGTTCAAGCAGCGCCCGGTTCATCATCAAAGCCCCGCCCGTCACAGGATTTTCCGGCAGGATCTCCGACAGGCTCAGCCGCCGGGGATCACTGTGCGCATAAGAAAAGAAGCTGGCTGAGATCCGGTTCAGATTCTTATCCACTACTTCCATATCCGAAAATACCAGAGCCGGAATACCGCCATCCTCTCCCTCGATCCCGCGTATCCGCGCCAGAAGCTTTCCGGTTTTCTCCGGAAGCCAGACATCGTCCTGATCGCTTAACAGAATATAATCCGCGTCTGCCTGCGCCAGGAGCCGGAAGAAATTCGCGGCGGGTGCGGGAACGCTTCCGCCGGATGCACGGCCGCCTTTCCCTTCATCCTCCGAAGACGTGCCTGCGACAGTCACCTGCCCCGGATATTCTTTTTCATACCGCCGCAGGATCTCCACCGTTCCATCCGTCGAACCGTCATCGGACGCGAGGATCCGGATTCCCGGCACGGTCTGATCCAGGATCGAATCCAACTGCTGGCGGATATATTTTTCTCCGTTATAGGATGCCAGAAGCACCTCTATCGTTTTTCCGTCCCCCACTTCCATCTGCTTCCCCTTTCTTCAATCACAGACACCCGGAAGGCCGCTAAAGATCAGCCGGCAGAACGCTCCTCCCCCGCGATCCGTCCGGCCCGTCCCGCACGGTCACGTCTGCCTCTCGCCTCCGCCGCGCGCATACCGAACATCCGGCTGATGAACCATCGGACAGACGGACAGATCACAGTAACATAATCCATCAAATGGTACGCAAGCATATAGAGTCTTCGTCCCGTCTCCTTCGGCGTCCCCGCCCAGGGAGTCAGGGCCAGATAATGCTCATACGCCCTGCGGTAATGATTGAGATTCCCCGCGATCCAGGGCCGCTCGTCGCCGGCATAATGGATGATCACCGGATGACGCCCGGCCTCGGCAAACTCCTCCGCCTTAACCATTCTCCCGTAGATCGGTTCATGCTTCACCAGATCTTTATAACTAAAATAGCGATAATTCGGAAAGAAATTATATTTGGGCGGCAGCGGCAGGATCTGCCCGCGAAGCGCCCCATTGATCGTATCCTGATCACAGGCAAACAGGCGGCTGCCCTTTCTCTCATAATAATCCAGCAGTCTCCGTTCCGTATCCTGCTTTCGCCAGCGTTCCAGGTCGATCAGAAGTACGCCCGAATTCACATAGACGTCCTTGTCTGTCAATCCGATCCCGCGCTTTACCGCATCGTAGATCGTCGGCTCCATGACTGCTCCCAGCAGATTTCCCCTCAGGTCGGTGCGCCACAGCTCCATGACCGGCTGGGCAACCACCGTATCGCAGTCCAGATACAGGACCCGCTCCACGGTTCCGGGAAGCAGACGCCCGACAAACAGGCGCCCCATCGCGCTGATATCGAAAGCACGCGTGTCGATATCTCCGGCGAACTGTTCCTTAATGTCGGCAAACTCCACGAAACAGATCCCGCGCCCGTACTGCGCCGCTATGGAAGCCAGCCGCTCCCTGCTCTCCCCGCTGATTCCCATGGAGATCACGTAGACCGTAATCTGCCGCGCACGCCGGTTGCGGTCGAAAAGAGAAAGCATGGATACCGCCAGATGCCTGGCGTAACCGTCATTGGACGCGTAGACAATATTCATCGGACAACCTCCTGCTGCATTTCAACCGGTTCGCCGCCCCGCGGCCTGCCGCAGGCATGCGCGCCGGCACGGCTCTCACATCCGCTCCGACGCCCGCTTCATCGCGGATTCGATCACTTTGTCCATATCGTAATACTTGTACTCCGCCAGACGGCCGCCGAAGATCACATTCTTCTCTTCCGCCGCCAGCTTCGCGTACTTCGCGTATATTTCCTGGTTTTTCGCATCATTGACCGGATAGTACGGCTCCATTCCTTCCTGCCACGCGGCCGGGTACTCGCGGGTGATCACCGTCTTCGGCTGTGTCCCGAATTCAAAATGCTTATGCTCGATGACGCGGGTGTAGGGAGTCTCCCTGTCCGTATAGTTGACCACAGCCACCCCCTGGTAATTGTCCGTATCCAGAAGCTCCGACTCAAAGCGCAGGCTGCGGTACTCCAGCTTCCCGCAGCGGTACCCATAATAGGAATCAATGGTGCCTGTATAGACCACCGCCTCGCCCAGCGCGTCGTATTTCTCCCGGTTCTCCAGATAGTCCGCCCCAAGCTCCACATCGCAGCCCTCAAACAGCTTCTCCACGATCACATTGTAACCGCCGATGGGGATGCCCTGGTAAAGGTCGTTAAAATAGTTGTTGTCGTAGGTATAGCGGACCGGCAGGCGCTTGATGATGAACGCCGGCAGATCCTTACAGTCGCGGCCCCACTGCTTCTCCGTATAGCCTTTTACCAGCTTTTCATAAATATCCCGGCCCACCAGGCTGATGGCCTGCTCCTCCAGGTTCCGCGGCTCGCCTGTGACGCTGCCCTTCTGCTCGTCGATGATGGCCCGCGCCTGCTGCGGCGTGGAGATCCCCCACATCTTGCTGAAGGTGTTCATATTGAAAGGCATGTTGTACATCTCACCCTTGTAATTGGCCACCGGGCTGTTGGTGTAGCGGTTGAACTCCGCCAGGCTGTTCACGAAATCCCAGACCTGCCGGTTGCTCGTATGGAAAATGTGGGCGCCGTATTTGTGGACATGGATCCCCTCCACATCCTCGCAGTAGATATTGCCGCCCAGATGGTTTCTCTTCTCTACTACCATGCAGGTCTTCCCCGCCTGCCGGGCCATGTACGCCCACACGCCGGCGAAGAGGCCGGCGCCGACGATGACGTAATCATATTTCTTCATGATAAATGTCTCCCGATTCTGTTTTCATTTGGTTTCCGCCGTCTGTGACTTCCGCTTCGTCTTCGGCGCCGGCTCCGTCTCCACCGTCTTGCCGATCAGCACCACGATGGACCGAGCCGCCACCGGATACGTCTTCTGATCCTCCAGGCGCGGCTCCTCACCCGGCGCCCAGAAGCCGTTCACGTCCTTCCGGGCCGTATCCATGGCCGCGAACCACTGCCGGTCCTTCGGCAGATTCGGCATGGCGAACTCGCACGGCTCCCAGTGCATATTGTACATGACGAAAATGGTATCGTCCGGGCTGCCGTCCGCCTTCTTCCCGTACGATCCGCAGTACAGCACGCCCAGCTGCCGCCGGAAATGCTCAAATTCCGGATACCAGGCCTTGACGCCGTGGAACGACACGTCCGGGCAGCCGCAGGCCAGATGGTCCATCAGTCTCGGCTGCTCCGCCATATGAAGCACCGGGTGGGCCTTCCGGAAAGCGATGGCCTGCTTCGCGAATTCATAGATCGCTTTATTGCTCCGCAGCTGGCTCCAGTTGAGCCAGGAAACCGCGTTGTCCTGACAATAGGAGTTGTTGTTGCCGCCCTTGGTGTGGCCGAATTCGTCGCCGGATGTGAGAAGCGGCGTCCCCTGGCTTAAGAACAGCAGAAGAAATGCGTTGCGCAGCTGTTTCCGGCGAAGCTCCGCGATCTTCTTTTTGCGGGTCTGGCCTTCCTCGCCGCAGTTCCAGCTGAGATTATAATCCGTGCCGTCCTGATTGTTCTCGCCGTTGGCCTCGTTGTGTTTGCGGTCGTAGGAAACCATGTCCATCAGCGTAAAGCCGTTGGTGTGGGCCATGTAATTGACGACGCCCATATCCTTCGGATTCCGGGTGATGCGGTCCATAACCATGCGGAGCATACCCTCGTCTCCCTTTAAGAAACGCCGCATGTCCTGCTCGAAGCCGTCGTTGTATTCCACAAGTCGGCGGGACAGGCCGTTCTTCGCAGAAGCCGGAGTACTGCCCGGACCGGGGATATGAAAATCAAGCGCCTTCGGCAGCTGTTTCTCTGCAGTTTCAGCCGATGCCTTCCCGGATCCCGCCGCACCTTTCACAACCGGCCGCATACCGCCAAGCGTCAGACCGCCGTCGTCCTTCATCGGAATTCCGATATATTTCCGCTGCCGCCAGCCGGCCCCGTTCACGCCGTCCCAGCCGTTGGCGAACAGCTTCACGCCGCTTAGGTACGGATCGCCGCCGACCAGCGCCGCCGGTACATTTCCGACCAGATGGACGCCGTCCAGATGGAATTCCTTCACCCAGCAGCGCACCACATCCAGCACAAACGACGAGCTCTCCGTTCCGTTAAAGAACAGCTCGGTCACCAGCTCCATGCCGTTTGCGTGCAGCTCCTTCACCAGGCTCTTCAGCTCCCGCACCGGATCCTTGCGCTTTCCGGCGCTGTAAGCCGCCTTCGGCGCGAAATAAAAGCCGTCCGCGTATCCCCAGTAATTCAGCCGCCCGGTAAACGTAGTCCGCGTAAAAGGCCCCTGCCCGTCCTGCGTAACGACCTCCTGAAACTCCGTCACCGGCATCAGCTCCACCGTAGTGACGCCCAGCTCCTTCATATACGGAATCTTCCGGGCGACCGCGGAAAATGTCCCTTTGTCCCGCACGCCGGAGGTATTATGCTTCGTAAACCCCCGCACATGCACACGGTAGATCACGCAGTCCTCCATCGGGATCTCCGGCCGCCGGTCATCCTCCCAATCGAAATCCTCAATCTTCACCGGTGAACGCAAAAGCCGCTTCATATGCTCCGGTTCGCCCCAGTCTTCCCAACCGCGCATGAGCCGCCCGCACGGATCCGCCATCCGCTGCCCGTCCGCTTCAAAGCAATACTCCAGATCCCGCGGAAGAGTCCCGGTATATTCAAGCGCCACCCGCCAGACATCTCCCATCCGTTCCCGCGGATCCATGGATACAGTCTGCCACGGTTCCTCCTCTCCTCGCTTAAAAAGCACCAGGCTGCAGCTTTCTCCCGGCCAGATCACAGACGCATACAGCCGGTTCTTCGCCGCAGTAAGTCCCATGGGGCAGTTCCCCTGTTCGCCGACCAATACCTTAAACTGCTTCATGAACGTTCTCCTTCTCCCCCACAAAACCCGGCAGGCAGTTTCTCTGTCCTGCGCGATCAAGTCTTCTCCGGCCGCTTCCGCACAGCGCCCTTATCCGCGGATTCTCTCCCGGCATCTGCATCCATATGACACGAAAATCATCTACGACACTACCAGCTCCACCGGACAGTGGTCCGATCCGAACACTTCCGTATGGATCGCCGCGCTCTTAAGCCGGTCCTTCAGGCACTCCGACACGCAGAAGTAATCGATACGCCACCCCGCGTTCTTCTCCCTGGCCTTAAACCGGTACGACCACCAGGAATAAACGCCCTCCCGATCCGGATAGAAATACCGGAACGTGTCGATAAATCCCGCCTCCAGAAGCTTCGTGAACTTGTCCCTCTCCTGATCCGTGAACCCCGCGTTATTGCGGTTGGACTTCGGATTCTTCAGATCGATCTCCTGATGGGCCACATTCAGATCGCCGCAGAAGATCACCGGCTTCATCCGCTCCAGTCCCTTCAGGTACGCAAGAAACGCGTCCTCCCAGGTCATGCGGTAAGCAAGCCTTGCCAGTCCGTCCTGGGAATTGGGCGTATAGCAGGTGACCACATAGAAGTCCTCATACTCCGCCGTGATCACGCGCCCTTCGTGGTCGTGCTCCTCCACGCCGATGCCGTAAGCCACGGAAAGCGGCTCCGTTTTCGTAAAAAGAGCCGTACCCGAATATCCCTTCTTCTCCGCGTAGTTCCAGTACTGATGATACCCCTCAAGAGGCAGCTCGATCTGCCCTGCCTGCAGCTTGCTCTCCTGGATGCAGAACACGTCCGCATCCGCCTCCTTTACGTATTCACAAAATCCCTTTCCCACGCAGGCGCGCAGGCCGTTCACATTCCAGGATATCAGCTTCATGGCAATATCGCTCCTTTTATGACAGAAAGCAAAATGGTATACTATAATGTTACCATAGTATACCATAAAGCATAACCCTAGTCACGACATTTTTCACAAATATTTCAATCCGCTCTTTCCCGGACAGCAGACACCGCCCCTGCCAGGCAGGACAGGAGCGGTAAATTCTCAGGCGTTAACTGCGCCGATCGCGGTCTCCAGCTCCTGGGTCATGGCCGCATGATACCAGAGCTCGCCTCCCGCAGGCGCCATATTATGATATGTTTTTTCGATCCGTTCAAACACTACGCCGCAATCCTTCTTCTCAATGTCTGTCAGCATCAGAATGAAATGGCGGTTTCCGTAGCGGGTATAGGTATCTCCCTTACGCAGGGAGTGTCCGATCGCCTCCTTAAGCACATCCATCTGGTTCTGGGGCGCTTTCCGCCCGGAATGGCTCAGATTCAGCGTAAGAAACAAAAGCATAGCCCTCGGGTCATGCCTCCTGCGATTGCGGACCAGCACGCGGCAATGATCGATAAAGCTGGGATATGTGCAATAATACGCCCCGGAGACATCGTCCCGCTCAAAGATCGTTTTAATAATATTTCCCTCACGGCCCATGAAAATGGTATCCATGGTCTTCCAGCTGGACAGATTTCGAACCTCACGGCGGTGCTGGGCATCCTGCAGATTCATTTCTTCAAAACATCTCTGCATCTCCTCCGTCGGAGGACTGCCCATATCGCGGGCATACATTTCCATCGTCTGGTTATAGATCTCCATGGCCTCTTCATAGCGGTACATATCCAGATTGCAGCGGATCTGCTTTACCTGCCAGTTTTCATAGGGATAGATAACCGCGGCGCGGGTATAAAGCCCCAGCAAATTCAGATAGTCATGCCGCAGCTGGTACTCCTGCTCAAGCTCCCGGATCGTATGGAAATAAAGTTCTTTATAATACGTATTCTTCTCAAAAATCCACTGACATGTGATGTTCATCGGTAGGAGCTCGCCTACATAAAGCAGATTGGCCTCTTCATACAGGGCTGTCCGTTTCGCCGTATCCTTCGGACACATCCGGGCCTCAGCCAGGATCTCCTCAAACCGCGCCGTGTCTGTTTCTACCGGGAAATGACTCACAAATCTGCAGATACCGTTATCAATCTCCACATAATTGTCCGCAGGGAGCCCGGCCGAAGTCAGTATTCCCTTCAGACGGTAAATAACATTGTTCAGATTGCGGTTGCGGCTGACTGCGTCCACCCGCTCATCCCATCCGTAGAGATTATCGATCAGCTCGTTCTTGGCGATCCCGCCCGGGGCCGCTGCCAGAAGCATCTGGAGCAGGCGGGCCGCTTTAGAGCTCTCGATCTTGTTAAGCAGGACCGGCTTACCGCCGAAACGCATGGCAAATCCGCCAAACATCTGTACCTGCAGCGTCTGCATTGTAATATTCCCCCATATACCCAAATCACCGTTCGGAATATTATAATCATACATCGGCGCAAAATACGTTGTCAACACTATTTTAAGATTATAATTGTGTTATTAACACTTATTTTGTGTTGCCATACCGGTTTAATACTTTTTTCATTTCTTTCCCGATTGTTTTCTACCTTAATTTATGGTATAGTGAGGAACGAAATGTGAGGCGTGATCGGCCGCAGACCGTTTCTTCGCAGACGGAATGCAGGAAGAGCGGCGGCCGGTATGAGCAGACAGCCGGCAGCAGAACCGCCTTAGGCAGACTCTTCTGCAGATTCGCGCGATGCAAAGGAGGCAGGGGATATCCCCCGCAGATATGAAGCAGTACCTTTCGCTTGGGATCGACATCGGTTCCACTACAGTCAAAGCCGTGATCGCCGGGCGTACCGAAACCGGCGAAACGAAAACATATACATACGAGATGCTGTTCTCCGACTATGAGCGCCACTACGCCAATATCCAGGAGACTCTGGCAGCTCTTTTAAAGAAAGCCCGCGCACAGCTGGGGGCTGTCACCCTTCATCCGATGATCACCGGCTCCGGCGGTCTGACTCTGGCCAAACATCTGGATATTCCGTTTATCCAGGAGGTTGTCGCAGTGGCTTCCTCCCTGCAGGACTATGCGCCGCGCACGGACGTGGCCATTGAGCTGGGCGGCGAGGATGCCAAGATCATTTATTTCACCGGCGGCATCGACCAGCGGATGAACGGCATCTGCGCCGGCGGCACCGGTTCCTTTATCGACCAGATGGCCTCGCTTCTGCAGACCGACGCGGCGGGACTGAATGAATACGCCAAGGGCTACCGGATGATCTACCCGATCGCGGCCCGCTGCGGCGTATTCGCCAAATCGGACATCCAGCCGCTGATCAATGAAGGCGCCACCCGCGAGGACCTGTCCGCGTCCATTTTCCAGGCCGTGGTCAACCAGACCATCAGCGGTTTGGCCTGCGGCAAGCCCATCCGGGGCAACGTGGCATTCCTGGGCGGTCCGCTCCATTTCCTGTCCGAGCTCCGCGAGGCGTTTATCCGAACGCTGCATCTGACCGGCGACCAGATCATCGCGCCGGAGCATTCCCATCTGTTCGCGGCCCTGGGCGCGGCGATGAACAGCGCAGACGACACGATTGTGGAACTGGACGCGCTGATCGACCGGCTGGAAAACGGCGTCCGCATGGCCACCGAGATCAAGCGGATGGACCCGCTGTTCGCCGACCAGGCGGAATACGACGAATTTCTGGCCCGCCACAGCGTTCACTGCGTAAAGAAAGCGCCGCTGGCGGATTACAAAGGCGACTGTTATCTGGGCATCGACGCCGGCTCCACCACCACGAAAGCCGCGCTGGTGGGCAGGGACGGCTCGCTGCTCTACGATTTCTACAGCAACAACAACGGCAGTCCGCTGGCGACGGCCATCCGCGCCATGCGGGAGATCAAAGCCCTGCTGCCGGAGGGCGCGCGGATCGCCTATTCCTGCTCCACCGGCTACGGCGAAGCGCTTCTGAAAGCCGCGTTCCTGCTGGACGAAGGCGAAGTGGAGACCATTTCCCACTACTACGCGGCCAAATTCTTCGAGCCGGAGGTAGACTGCATCCTGGACATCGGCGGCCAGGATATGAAATGCATCCGGATCAAGGACAACAGCGTGGACAGCGTCCAGCTGAATGAAGCCTGCTCCTCCGGGTGCGGGTCGTTCATCGAGACCTTCGCCAAGTCCTTAAATTACAGCGTGGAGGATTTCGCGAAGGAAGCGCTTTTCGCGAAGAATCCCACGGATCTGGGCAGCCGCTGCACCGTATTCATGAATTCCAACGTCAAACAGGCCCAGAAGGAAGGCGCCAGCGTGGCCGACATCTCGGCCGGTCTGGCCTATTCGGTCATCAAAAACGCCTTATATAAAGTCATTAAGATCACAAGCCCCAAAGATCTGGGCGACAATGTGGTCGTCCAGGGCGGCACCTTCTATAACGACGCGGTGCTGCGCAGCTTCGAGAAGATCTCCGGCTGCGAGGCGGTCCGCCCGGATATCGCCGGCATTATGGGCGCCTTCGGCGCTGCGCTGATCGCCCGGGAGCGCCACGAGGGCAAAGAGACGACGATGATGCCCCTGGACAAGATCATCGGTCTCAAGTACCAGACCTCCATGGCCCGCTGCAAGGGCTGCACCAACCACTGCGTGCTGACGGTCAACCGCTTCGAGGGCGGCCGCCAGTTCATCAGCGGCAACCGCTGCGAGCGGGGACTCGGCAAGGAGAAGACGCGCAAAGAGATCCCCAACCTGTTCGATTACAAATACCACCGGATCTTCGACTACGAATCCCTGACGGCCGACCAGGCGCCGCGGGGCGATATCGGGATCCCGCGGGTACTGAATTTCTATGAAAATTATCCGTTCTGGGCCACGTTCTTTAAGGAGCTGGGCTTCCGCGTCGTGCTGTCGCCCCAGTCCACCCGGAACCTCTACGAGTTGGGCATCGAATCGATCCCCAGCGAGTCCGAATGCTATCCGGCGAAGATCGCCCACGGCCATGTGGCGTGGCTCATCGCCCAGGGCGTGAAAACCATTTTCTATCCCTGCATTCCGTACGAGAGAAATGAGCAGCCGGACGCGGGGAACCACTACAACTGCCCGATGGTCACCTCCTATGCGGAGAATATCAAGAACAATATGGAGGAGCTGGAGGAGAACCATATCCGGTTTTTGAATCCGTTCATGGCGTTTACCAATGAAGAAGTGCTGACGGAGCAGCTGGTCAAGGAGTTTTTGAAGGAATTTGGGGCTGGGGCCAATCGCTCAAACGCTCAAACTGCGAAGAAAGCCAGCGCTGAGACCACTGGCTCAGACTCACCAGCTTTGAAAGAAACCAGCGCTGAGACTAAGGGCACAGGCGCACAAATCAATGGCCGCACTATGCAGGGCCGCCGCTACAGTTCGACAGGAGCGGCTCCGCAGTCTGCAGCGATATTCGCTTCCGGCGTTTCGTCCGGTGCGGCTGCGCAGGCTGCCGCGGCGCCCGCTTCCGGCATTTCGTCCGATACGGCAGTCGCTGCCGGTCAAACTGGCGCATCCGAAAGCATTTCCCAGGCGGTAATTCCGCCAATGACCGCGGCCGAGATCCGCTCCGCCGCCCACGCCGCCTGGCAGGAGCTTGAGCAGGCGCATCTCGATATCGAGAAGAAAGGCGAAGAGACCATCGCGTGGCTTAAGGAGCACAACCGCCGGGGCATTGTCCTGGCCGGCCGCCCCTACCATATCGATCCGGAGATCCACCACGGCATCCCGGACATGATCGCGTCCTACGGACTGGCGGTGCTGACGGAGGACTCCGTCTCCCACCTTGGCAAGGTGGAGCGCCCGCTGATCGTCACCGACCAGTGGATGTACCACTCCCGCCTCTATGCGGCGGCCTCCTACGTGAAGAACTGCGATTTCCTGGATCTGATCCAGCTGAATTCCTTCGGCTGCGGCCTCGATGCCGTGACCACCGACCAGGTCCACGATATCCTGGCGTCCGCCGGGAAGATCTACACGGTCTTAAAGATCGACGAGGTGAACAACCTAGGCGCCGCCCGGATCCGCGTCCGCTCGCTGATCGCGGCGCTGCGCGTGCGGGACAAAAACCATTTCCAGAGGAAAGTGATCTCCTCCGCCTACAACCGGGTGCTGTTCACCAAGGAAATGAAGAAAGATTACACGATCCTGTGCCCCCAGATGTCGCCGATCCATTTCGACCTGCTGGAACCGGCGGTCCGCACCTTCGGCTACCATGTGGAGATCCTGCAGAACCATAACCGGAACGCCATCGACGTGGGGCTCCAGTATGTCAATAACGACGCCTGCTACCCGTCCCTGATCGTCATCGGCCAGATCATGGACGCCCTGCTTTCCGGCAAATACGACCTGGACCGCACGGCTGTCATCATGACCCAGACCGGTGGTGGCTGCCGCGCGTCCAACTATATCGGCTTCATCCGGCGCGCCCTTAAGAAGGCGGGCATGTCCCAGATCCCGGTCATTTCCCTGAACGCCAACGGCATGGAGACCAATCCGGGCTTCACCTTCACGCCGGCCATCATCATCAAAGCCATGCAGGCCTTGGTCTACGGCGACGTGTTCATGCGTGTTCTTTATGCCACCCGACCCTACGAGGCGGAACCCGGCGCGGCCAATGCCCTTCATGAGAAATGGAAGCAGCGCTGCATCAAATCCCTCTCCAAGCGGTCCCCGTCCATGGTGGAGTTCGGCCGAAACGTACGCGGCATCATCCGCGATTTCGACCGTCTGCCCCGCCGGGACGTGAAAAAGCCGCGGGTGGGCGTCGTCGGCGAGATCCTGGTGAAATTCTCCCCTCTGGCCAACAACCACATTGTGGATCTGCTGGAAGCGGAGGGCGCGGAGGCGGTCATGCCGGACCTGATGGATTTCCTGCTGTACTGCTTCTACAACAGCAATTTTAAGGTGGAGAACCTGGGCGGCAAATCTTCTTCCGCCCGGCTCTGCAACCTGGCTATCGCTGTACTGGAATATCTGCGGAAGACCGCCCGGAAGGAGCTGGCGGCCAGCGAACATTTCGCGCCCCAGGCCAGGATCGACAAGCTGGCCCGTATGGCGGAGGATTTCGTGTCCCTGGGCAACCAGACCGGCGAGGGGTGGTTCCTCACCGGCGAGATGCTGGAGCTGATCGAGAACGGCGTCTGCAACATCGTCTGCACCCAGCCCTTCGGCTGCCTGCCGAACCACATCGTGGGCAAAGGCGTTATCAAGGAGCTGCGGAAGGCGTATCCCCAGTCCAACATCATCGCCGTGGACTACGACCCCGGCGCCAGCGAAGTCAACCAGCTGAACCGGATCAAACTGATGCTGGCGACGGCGCAGAAGAACCTGGGGCAGGATTAGATATGCGGAAATAGAAAAAGCAGGAGACAAGAAAACAGAAAGGCCCGGGAGAATCTCGTTCATCCTGGGCCCAATATTAATAAATGATGAAATTTATTCCATTCTTTGTTCAATCGCTGACAACCTCCACGCCCGTCAGCCTGCCGTCATCGTCATAAACGGTTTTTACAGTGAGACTCCCCTGTTCCGCAGATGTGAAAGTAAACGCACCGCCGTCCGGAGTCTGGTCAGCGAAGCGGCTGACGAGCTGCCCATTGTAATACACGTTTCCTCTCCCACTGTTCCCCTCAGCTTCTTCATAAATAATACCGAAGGGAGCGTATTTTTCAAAAATTTCGTCAAAACCTGTACCCGGCGCCGCTGCGTTTCCCTCCGCCGCAGAGATTTCTCCGGCAACATTCTCCAGGGCGACGGTTCCTGATACGGCAGTTCCCACGGAGTCGGCTTCCGAAACGGCACTCCACTCGGAATTGTCTTCTGAAACAGCGCTCCCCACAGAGGCGTCTTCTGAAACAGTACTCCCCGCAGAGACAGCCTCCTGCGCAGCGGCGACACGCAAGGTATTCGTATTAAAGTCATATTCTTCCTGAGAATATTTCTCCAGTCCTGTCAGCGGCCCCTGGGGATCGAAGCTGCCGTCGTCGTTCTGCACACGCCGGCGCACCGTATGGACGTCGATCTCTCCTGCAAATTCCGCGTCAAGATATTCAAATCGTACTGCCATTGCTCCCGCGCCGTCCAGATCTGCGCCGTCGAGGAAATAGCGCACACGCTGTCCATTCCAGAATAACGCATTTTCTCTCTCATCCCATGTGAGCCCATATGGCTCATAGATCGTAAAGTCTGATGCCGCCGCATCGCCCTCCTGGACTTCCGTCTCTGTATCCGTCCCGGAGGGCAGAGTACAGAAAGCAGCTTCGCCGTCTATCGTTTTCGAATAGAGCATTCCGTTTTTGATATTCTCAAGGACGTCCTCGTACATGGCTACTGTTTCGTCTACGATCTCCTGCGTCCAGACAAATTCACCCCGGCTTCCGGTCCACGCCTTTTGCCCGATCATCCCCTGCAGCTCAACTTTTTCGTTCTCCAGCCACGCCTTGTATTCGTCATAGGTCCACCACTCCACTTCGGACGTGGCAAAACGGGCGGTCGACGCGTTCCCGACAGCCGGCGCGGATGTGGTGAAACGGGCGGTCGATGCGTTCCCGGCAACCTGTGCGGATGTAGCAAATGCAGTTGTCACGCCGATAACCAGAGCCGCCGAAGCAATCAGCGCGGCGGGCGAAGTCTTTTTTATTTTCATAATCGCTGTAATCCTTTCTTCAATCGCATTTTTACTGAAGTTATTGCAAAGAGGCGCCAGGCCGCTCCGAGTTTCCTCCATGCGGATGAGGGCCATGGCATACGCGGATTTCGCATGTTCTCCGAACCGGCGGATCACCGCTTCATCGCAGGACAGTTCAATATCCCGGTTGGCAAGAACATACAGAAGCCACACCGCCGGATTGAACCAGTGAATGCAGAAAACGGCAGTAAACACCAGTTTTGCCACCGCGTCAAAACGGCGGATATGCACATACTCGTGGGTCAGCACATATTTGAGCGTATCCTGATCGTCCCAGTCCGTAGTCTTCGGCATCAGGATGACCGGGCGGAACACGCCGTAGGTCAAAGGGGCGGAAATCCTGCCGGACTGCCGGATCTCAATGGGACGATAAATGCGATGTTCGCTGAGCCAGGCTTTCACATACGCATTGCCATTGTCAACAGGCAGGGACGCATTAAACTCACGGCGGCATTTCCAATAAGCTGCCGCAAAGAACGCCGCGCATACCAATGCGCCGGCCGCCCAGACGACTGCCCATGGATTTTCAGTAACAGCCGCCCAGACGGCTCCCCATGAATCAACAGCGCCGGATGCCTTGTCGATTACCCATAAATCAGCAGCGCCAGCCGTCCTTTCGGCTACCCATGAATCGATAGCTCCGGCCACCCTGCCGATTATCCAGGGGCCGCCCGCGCCGGCCGTCGCATTGGAGACAGCGTCACCAGGCGCAGACATCATATTTTGCACCGGAACGATCGGTGCGAACAGAACTGGCAAGCTGTCATTTATCGCTTCACCCGCGGCCGCCAGCTGTCCCAACAACGAATAGATGCTAAACGCGGAGCGGAAAGAATACGGTATCAGCAGCCGCGCCTCCACAACACCCCACAGCGCCAAAAAAGCTTTTTTAGGGAGCTTATTGATGAACAGGGCGCGAATAACAGCAATCATCAATATCATTACAGCCCCGGAGAGGCTCATTTGTATCAGGTTCATTTGCACCAGGTTCTCTCGCACCAGAATCATTTGCATCAGGCTTTCTCGCACCAGACTCATCTGCATCAAACTCATCTGCACCCGGCTCATCATTCCACCTCGTCCAGATCGCCAACGATCTGCTTCAGCGCCGCGATCTGTTCAGCCGACAGTTTCTTTCTGCCAAGCAGGGCGGCAAAGAGTTTGTCCACGGAGCCGTCATAAAGCTTGCCGATCAGTTCATCGGTCTCCGCCTCCTGCGCCGCCTCTTTCGGAATAAGCGCATGACACAGAAAGTTCGGCTCTCCGCGCTGGATCGCGCCCTTTGCAATACATTTCTTGATAACCGTGTAAGTCGTGTTCATGTTCCAGCCGATCTCTGCTTTGAGAATATCGGAAATCTGTTTTGCGGTCATATCGCCCTTATTCCATAAGACGCTCATGACCTTCAGCTCTGAATCAAAAAGCTTCACCGCCATACGATCAGATCCTTTCTTCTGCACTATTCAAGTAGTTTGTACGCCTATACTATCACAATAGTGCGGCTTTGTCAATACTATTCCGATAGTTTGAGAAAAGTGTTGACATCCATCCGCATTCATGCTATTATGTAATTACGCAATTACGAATTATCGTAAATGCGGAATCTCGTAGGCAAACACACTCAACAATGAAAGAGAAAGGACTGGAATTAAGCATGGAACGGGATTATGGAATGGAAATTGACGCCCTCAAGGAACAGATGGAAAATCTACAGAAAACGATCGCATCCCAGATGGACCAGGTTTCAAGAATGCTGCAGGAAACGCTTTCCGGCAGGTATTTCGACGGGGAGCCAGGCAAGTGCTGCAGCAAGGATTCTGACAGGGAGTCGGGCAGGTATTCAGACAAGAATTCCGACGAGACGTCAGACAAATGCTCAGACAAGGATTCCGACAGAGAGCCGGTCAAGGATTCTGACACAAATTCAGACAAACACTCCAGCAAAGAGCACCGCAAGTGTACCGGCAGGGATCTGGGCAGAATACAACTCATGCAGGGAATGCACCCGGACAAGCGGCTCAGCGATCTGATGGAAGAACTGTGCTATAAGACCCAGGAAGAAGGCGGGAGCGGACTGATAACCTACCTGGGCATATACACTACCAGCAGCCGGCAGTCCAACTGGATCCGCAGTTCCGTCCCCACGGAAGATCTGCTTTCCCTGGCCGAAAGCGGCATTGCCGGCAGAGTGCTGGCCTGCATCGGTAATACCACCCGCCTTTCCATCCTGCTGGAAATTCTTCGCGGACCCAAAACAGTATCCGCGCTCGTGGAAAAGTGCGGTTTCAGTTCCACCGGCCAGGTTTATCATCATATGAAACCTCTGCTGGCCGCCGACCTTATTGCGGAGAACGAACGCCAGAAGGGCACCTATGTGATCCAGTCCAACAGAGTACAGGGCATCATCATGCTGCTGGCAGGCATCAGCGACATGGTGGATGAAACCTATACACAGGGGAATTGGGACGAAGAGATTGACTCTGATATGAAAAATGAAGAAAAATGATAAAAGGCCCGGGAGGAGTTCGCTCATCCCGGGCCCGGTCATTTCAATTCAGCTTTTTGGACACCCTCATACTCTCTTTCATTCTCGTTCATTCACGTTCTTCCAGCATCCATTGTAAGACATTCTTTTTTCTTATCCCCTCATAATTTACATCGTCAAATATCCGATCCAGTGTAAGAAGGTATTTCGGATAATTGTCATTGATCTGCCGCAGCGGAGCAAGCTCGCGCATGAGAACCCCTTCATCCAGCATGGACTGCACCACCTGAAAATAGATCGGATCTCCATCTTCAATGGCTACAAAATCAATTTCTCCGGTTGAACCGATCTGCCCCACATACACTTCCCGGTATCTTCGTTTCAATTCGAGATAAACAAGATTTTCCAGTATATGGCCTGCGTCTGTGTCCCTGCCGCGGACAAGCATATTTCTCATAGCGATATCGCAGACATTTTCCTATGTTTCAATAACTATTTACATAAAATATCAATAAAAATGGAATATATTCCATTTTTATTGATATTAATTATAATTATGGAATCTATTCCACTGTAACGTTCCTGTCTTCAACCACCTCCACTCCCGTCAGCCTGCCGACACCGCCATGAACTGTATTCCGCCAGTTTGATGAAAAGTGAATACCAAGCCATGCAGAAATGTTTGAAAAGTTGAATTTTATTGGCATTTTCTTTATTGAAAAGTTGCTAAAACTTGGGTATAATATATTTGAAAAGTTTCCACGAGGTGATCCGCCATGCTGAAACGAAAAATTGCAGACCTGATTGAGCAGCATTTCCGTTCCGATTCTGACCGCATTTTACTGATTGACGGCGCGCGTCAGGTCGGAAAGACGTATATTATCCGATATGTGGGTAAGAAACTGTTTCCCAATTTCATTGAGATCAATATGCTGGAGGATTCCGTTGGCAGCAAGCTGTTTGAAAGCGCCGCCACGATAGAAGATTTCTATCTCCGTGTCAGCATGATCGATGGCAATAAGATGGGGAAGGCTGAAGACACATTGATTTTCATCGATGAGATTCAGGCCTACCCTCATCTTCTTACGCTGTTGAAATTTCTCCGCGACGACCATCGTTTTACCTACATCGCCAGCGGCTCTCTGCTTGGCGTGACGCTTTCGGAGACGACTTCCATTCCTATGGGCAGCATCCGTAAGGTCCGTATGTTCCCGCTGGACTTTGAAGAATTTCTTTACGCCAACGGTATGAACAAGTTTGCCGTCCATGCGCTGCAGAAAAAGTACGAGGCGCAGGAATCGCTGGATGAGGCAATGCACGGTAAGATGATGGGTCTTTTCAAGCGTTACCTTTTGGTCGGCGGTCTGCCGGCCGCGGTCAACGCCTATCTGGATACGATGAATATCCAGGCTGTGCGCGAAATCCAGCGAGAGATCCATGATTATTATGCCGCGGATGCTTCCAAATATGACGCAGACCGCAAGCTGAAGATCCGCCGGATCTACGATCAGATTCCTTCCAACCTGGAGAACAAAAAGAAACGCGTGGTCGCGCAGCGGATAGAAGGCAGAAAAGGCAGCACATTTTCCAACTATGAGGACGAGTTTGAATACCTGATCAGTTCCGGCATCGCATTAAATGTGCAGGCCATCTCCACGCCGGTTTTCCCATTGATCGAATCCTCCGGCAAGAATCTGCTGAAACTGTATCTGAACGACGCAGGCATTCTCACGTCAATTTTGTACGGCAGCAATATACGGGCGATCCTGGACGATGAGGAGAGCATTAATTTAGGCTCTGTATACGAAAGCGTAGTCGCCAGCGAGCTCATCGCGCATGGTTACAAGCTCTATTATTACGACAACCGCAGCAAAGGAGAGGTCGATTTCCTGATCGATCATTACGAAAGCCTCTCCGCCGTTCCCATCGAAGTGAAATCCGGCAAGGATTACACGGTCCACAGCGCGCTGAATACGTTCGTGAAGAACGACGATTATCGTGTCAAAAAAGCTTTTGTCCTATCCAATGCACGCGAGATTAAAACAAATGGAAAGATCACATATCTGCCGATTTATGATGTGATGTTCTTTGGCGCGGAGGAGACTTCACTTACGCAGTTCTAAGTGAAGTCTGCTTTTCCTGATTTCTACACAGCGTCCTCGCACTTACTCCCGGCCAATAAATTCATACATCGCTTCCGGGCCTTTCTCTAACTCCAGAAGACACCCTTCAAAGAGATACTCATCCGGCTCCAGATACAGTCCTGTATCCAGATCATTCAAAAGTCCAAAGAAATCCGTCGACACCAACTTTCTATATGCTTCCTCATGTCCCACTGAAAAATGCTCCATCAGACGTTTCGTGATGGCCACCACAGAAAGTCCCAGCGCAGTCTGCGCTTTTCCAGTCGTCACTGCCGGTCACCTCCAGTCAACCTTGCGAATGCTGCTGATCAGTCTGTCCGCCACGTCCTGTTTTCCGATGTAATATTGTATTCCCAGGTTCTCAACTTCCAAATTGCTGAGCAATATCCTTTTAGCTTCCAGGCTACCTCTTTCTCCATAAAGCCCTTCTTCGTAGGCTTTCAGACACAATGCAGTATCGTCGTCTGCCGTGGCCCCGATCACCAAATCGTAATCATGAGGCATTCCGCCCTGTTCGCGGCACATAAGAACGAAATCCAACCACTCCATATCCGCTTCTTCAAAATATTTGACGTTCAGATACTGAAGCTCTTCCCCATTCAGTTCTATTTCATACAGGATCTCCTGAAACAGGCATGAATCCTTATGACGGCTCCGCCTTACGGCCTCCCTGTACTTCTTATGCATCATACCAACCGCCTGCTGCCTGGAGACAGACATATAGAACCCCTGGCCGAAGTCTTTTCTGTTGCGTCCGGCCTTAACATCTACTTTCCTGATCTCAGATATCGTCCCATGATAAAGCACTTTCCTGATATCACGATACATATTGCTCGATCTCCTCCACCATCTCAGCCTCCGTCATGCCGTCAAATACATCCGGGCACTCCGATATATAGTTCAGGATCGCGAATTTCTTATCCAGATCCAGAAATTCCCTTGGGGTGATATGGTGCGCCCGCCGGTAGCTTTCCGAAGCCAGGTACATTAGGAAAATTGTATTGTTCAATCTTTTTTCGGACATCTGATATCGCCCCCTTCAAGACATCCCGCTTTTTCATTCTTTTATTATAACAGATTTTTCGATGAAAGCATACTGCTTTTCACATTGCTTATTCGATGCCGCTTATTCACTGATTACATTTCCTTATTCTTCACGATCCTCACCGACACCCCGATCGAGATCCCATACGCCGCCGCGCAACACAGCAGCACCGCGCCGGCCAGCGCCCCCGGCCGCCCAAGCACCGCCGCCAGTGTCGGACTGTTCGGATCGACGCGGGGAAGCAGAATCAGCGTGAGGAGATACCCCGTCACAGGAATAAACTGAAACATTTTCCCGCCCACAGCGCCGAACTTATAATATCCCGGCAGCTGAAACACCACATAAAAGGTGTACATGAAGAAACCTATCACGGCGCTCGCGGCGATCTCCCAGGCATGCACGGTCTCGCCCAGCGCTTTCAGCACGGCTGTATGGGTAACCAGCGAGATGCCGAGGGCCAGAAGTCCTGTCGCGCAGATCAAAAGGTATTTGCCATAGACCAAGTGCCTTCTGGCGACCGGCAGGACGCCGTACAGCCGCTCCATGCCATTCTTCTCCGAAATGGCAAAGGTGTAGGACGCAGTGATCCCGAGCATGCACATTTCAAATGAGATCCCCGCCGAAAGCGAGCGGGCGACGCCTGTATAAATAACCGGCATCAGGATGACAAAGCAAAGAGTCTTCCAATACGGCCGCAGCAGAGAAAAATCGAGCCGCGCAGCTTTCAGTGTCTCGTTCATCGTATTTTTCCTTTCTCCCTACAAGATTTCTTCCATGTCTACAAATATCCGGGGATCCGCTCCCGCGGACTGATTTAGCAAACGGATTCATTCTCCATTGTCATCCGAGACTTTCGAAGTAAACACTACGATCTCATCGATCGTGGCCGGTTCCACAGTCCAGCTGTCCACCGGTGACGGTTTCTTCAGCGCAGACGGTTTCCCCAGCGCACTGACATGAGCCGGGAAGCGTACTGTCTCACTGGTTTCTCTGCCCAAAGCGATGCGATTTTCTGCTGCCCTGCCACCCGAAACGTCAGAATTCTCCACTGTTCTACTGCCCCAGGCACCATAGTCTCCTGCCTCCCTGCTTCCTTTCACACAGCCTTGATTCGCCATATGTTTCAGCTTCTTCAGCTCCTCCGTCCGTACCAATGCCTCAAATCCCGTCGGATGCATCCGAAGCCCGATCAGCCGCTCCTTTATCTCCTCTGTCAGATCCTCCGGCCCGCCCTTCACGATCCGGAAACTGTCCACGAATTCATCTTTCCCGCCGGTGAAGAACAGGCTGCCACGGTTAATATAAGTGATATAATCCGCCGCCCGCTCCAGATCGCCGGTGATATGGGTCGAGAACAGGACGCTGTGTTCCCCGTCCTCGATGTACCCGGACAGAATGGTCAGAAGCTCGTCGCGGGACACCGGATCCAGACCGCTGGTCGGTTCGTCCAGGATCAGCAGCTTCGCCCCGTAGGAGAACGCGCAGGCCAACATCAGCTTCATCTGCATCCCTCTGGAAAGGTCCTTCACCTTCTTCGCCGGATCGATATGGAACCGCTCCAGCAGCCGGTGGAACCGGTCCGTATCCCAGTTCTCATAGAAGGCCGACACCGCCGTTTCCGTCTGTGCGGCGGTCCACGCCTCGCAGAAATAATTGGAATCGAAGACGACCGCCAGTTCCGCCTTCGCCGCCTTCTCCTCGGCAATATTATCCAGCCCCAGGATCTTGACTTCCCCGCCGTCGCGCTTAAGCATATTTAAGATCAGCTTGATCGTCGTCGTCTTCCCGGAGCCGTTGGGCCCGATGAGACCCATGATATAGCCCTTCGGCAGCGTAAAGCAGATATCCTTAAGCTGAAAGCCCGGAAATGATCTCGACAGTTCCCTTACCTCCAACACATTATCCATTCTCATTCTCCTCCCATAAAATGTCCAGAAGCCGGTGCAGTTCCTGCGCGGAAAGTTCCGCCATCCGCGCCGCCCGGACCGCCTCGGTAAGCCCTGCCTCCGCCTTGCAGATCAGCTGCTCCCGGATCAGCTCGGAGCCGCGCCCCATCACGAAGCACCCGCGCCCCTGGATATTCCGGACGAAGCCCTCCTGCTCCAGTTCCGTGTAGGCCCTTGTCACAGTCAGGACGCTGATCTTCAGATCCCTGGCCAGCGTCCGAAGCGACGGGAGCGGCTCATCCTCCTGAAGCTCTCCCGACAGGATCGCCGACTTCACCTGCTGCTTGATCTGCTCGTAGATCGGCACACCGGATACATTGGAAATGATCAGTTTCACATTTGTACCTCCGCTGTTTTAACTGTTATTCTGATATGTATAACAGTATAGCACCTATGATAACGTATGTCAATCTATTTCGCAAAAGAAAAAAGAGCTGCCTGTTCTTCCTTCAGGAGCTCCGAAATGCGAGACAACAAAGCGAATCGCAGGAAAGCCGAACAGGAAAATCAAGCAGCCCTATCTATAATTAAAATTAATTCCAATCACTCCCGGCACGCGTCAAACGCCGGTCTCATGTAATTACACGCCTCCCGCGACAACCCATTTGCCGCGGCCGCCTTCTCCCACTGTCCCCCGACAGTCCGGCATATCATTTCTCCTTCCTCGCCCGCTTCCGGACCGAGAGTTCCAGATCCTGCATGGTTCTTCCCATGACGTCATCCTTCGCCACAAGCAGAAGATCCTTATCCATGTTGTTCAAAGCATGCAGAACCGCCGCATAGATCCCGATGGCGACGGACGGGTCGCCTTTCTCTACCTTCCAGAGCGTCGCCCTGCTGATATCCGCCCGTTCCGCCACCAGTTCCACAGACAGGTTCCGGCGCAGCCGGGCAAGCCGGATCTGTTCTCCCATACTGCTTAGTATCTCCGCCGTGCCGGGTAATATGAGCACCGCTTTTCTTCCCATGTTGATCACCGCCTTATGTTTTTAATTATAGACAATATGCAGCATAATGTCAATATTTATGTTTATTAGCAAACTGGTAACAAGATCTAAAACCTACATCTGTCATTCCTTCCCGCATAGCGGAATTTTTATTGCTATTTACCGCTATTTATCTAACGTGTTGACTTTTCATTCCAGAACGAATATAATATTCATACAAAATAACTCAAATTATAATTAAAATATATTTGAAAAACGGAGAAAATGGAGGAATCAATATGGCAGAACAGGTTTTGAATCAATTTCGTTCTGATAAAACTCTGAGAGAAGACTGTATCGCTATTTATGAAGCAATGGGAATGGATTTGAATACAGCGTTCCGTATGTTTATGGAGCGCACACGTATGGTAAGGGGGCTTCCATTTCCGGCGGTACTTCCTGAAACAAGGTTGACCCGGGCTGAAGCTCAGCAGGCAATTGACGATATGCGGGCAGAGGCGGCAAATCTGCCTGAAATGACACTAGATGAGATCAATGCTGAAATCAATGCTGCAAGAGCGGAAAGGAAAACAGGGAGATGAGATACTACGCGGTATTTGATACAAATGTATTAGTATCTTCTTTGCTAACGAAACGGACGGACACTGCAACGGCAAAAGTCATTAACGCGATATCTTCGGGGAATATTGTTCCCCTTTATAATCAGGAAATCTTAAATGAATATGACGCAGTTCTTCACCGGACGAAATTCCCGTTCAGTGAGCAGCGAATCCGCAGAATTTTACTGATGATCCGTCAGTTCGGTCTGGCGGTAAATCCCAGCCCCACCGGTGAAATCCTTGTAGACATGGATGACCTTGTATTTTATGAAATCGTTATGGAAAAACGAGAAGACGGCGCTTATCTGATTACCGGGAATATTCGTCATTTTCCCAAACGTGATTTTATTGTCACACCAGCGGAGATGATGGATATCCTTTATAAAAATCAAGCTTAAAAGAACTCTTCATTTTCTACCGGCTTTTGAATAGCTTCCGCCAACTCTTTTTGCGGTTTTACTATTATCTTCTTATCAGCATTCCCAAGACATTGCGCTATTATTCCGCTCAGAAGAAATTTCCGAGACGTTTCGGCTGCCTGCCGCGCGCAGGATCCCGATTTCCTTATAGCCTGTCAAATAAAAACGCTGCCGCAATATATTTTACAATTTCAGGGAAACGGGGGAACAGCAACAGCGCGTTGCTTGTCCCTCGTTTTGGATTATGCTATACTTCGAGGTGAATTTATGAACGCAGCAAAGGACATAATACGCGACTTGCGAAGGTGATTTTATGAACGCAACAAAAGACATAATACACAGCTTGCGGGAAAACGCAGGTCTGTCACAGAAAGAGCTTGCCGAAAAGGTTTATGTGACCCGACAGGCGGTCAGCCGGTGGGAAAATGGCGACACGGTGCCGAATACCGACACTTTGAAGCTTTTATCTAAGCTTTTCGATGTTTCGGTCAACACGCTCCTCGGTTCTCCCAGAAAACTTATCTGCCAGTGCTGCGGAATGCCGCTTGACGACGACGGCCAGATAAGCCGCGAACCGGACGGCGATTTTAATGAAGATTATTGCAAATGGTGCTACACTGACGGCGAATTTGTTTACAAGAGCGTCGGAGAACTGACGGATTTCCTGGTAGAGCATTTGTCGAATGAAAACTTCCCGCCCGAGCAGGCAAGGGCATTTTTGAAGCGCAGCTCCCGCAGCTTGGTCATTGGAAAAAGCAGGAAGATTCATCGTTTTGATAAAGCCCTGTTCCGCCGCGCTCTCCAAAAGCCGTTCCCGCTTCCGAATACGAGCAGGGCGTCACTGACGTCCTGCTCGCATGGAAATACAAAAAAACACATCACTGGCTCGTTTTTTGGCATACTGACGTAATCTCACGGCGGCGTTTCGTTCCCCTCTGGTACGCTGCGCCGCCACAGAAATCTTCTCGCCGCAGACTCACCGCAGAAACACCCTGAGCAGCGGCCCATAAAGCTTCCGCGCATACGGCTGGTAGCGCATCGGAAGGTCGATCCACATTTTCTTATCTACGATAGACTTGCGGTGGGAAAACGCCTCGAAGCCGCGCACGCCGTGGTAAGCGCCCATGCCGCTCTCCCCGACGCCGCCGAACGGCATGGTGCTGGTGGCCAAATGGATCACCGTATCGTTGACGCACCCGCCGCCGAAGGAGATACGCGAGGTGACGGCCCGGATATGCGCCTTGTCCTTCGAGAAAATGTAAAGCGCCAGGGGCTTCTGTCTCCCCCGAAGAAGCATAAACACATCCTCAAAGCGATCAAACGTCAGAACAGGCAGAACCGGCCCAAAGATCTCCTCCCCCATCACCGGATCATCCCAACCGACACGATCCATGACCGTAGGAACGATCCGCAGCGCATCTGGGTCGCTCTGTCCGCCAATCACTACCTTATCCGGATCGATAATCCCCATAAGGCGGTCAAAATGTTTCCGATTCACGATATGACCGTAATCGGGATTCGCCAATGCGTCCGCGCCAAATTGCCGGACGATCTCCGCCTTTATGGCGTCCACAAGCCGGTCCTTCACAGACCGGTCGCAGAGAATATAGTCGGGCGCCACGCAGGTCTGTCCGCAGTTCAAATATTTTCCAAAGACGATACGTCTCGCCGCCAGCTTCAGGTTCGCCGTTGCGTCCACGATGCAGGGGCTCTTGCCGCCCAGCTCCAGAACCGCGGGCGTGAGCCTCTCGGCGCAGTGGTGCAGGACTTCTTTTCCGACCACCTGGCTTCCGGTGAAGAAGACCATGTCAAATTTCTGCTCCAGAAGCTTCGCGTTCTCCTTCCGGCCTCCGGTGACCACCGCCACATACTCGGGCGGGAAACATTCGGCCGCCAGTTCCGCCACGATCCGGCTCGTAGCCGGCGAATAGGCGCTGGGCTTCAGCACCGCGGTATTTCCCGCGGCAATGGCGTCGGCCAGGGGATCGATGGTCAGCAGGAACGGATAGTTCCAGGGACTCATGATCAGCACATTGCCGTAAGGCGACGGTTTCACGAAGCTTCGGGAGGCAAACTGCGCCAGCGGCGTGGCGACCGTCTTTTCCCGGCTTAAGGAACGGACATGGTCGATCATCCAGGTGATCTCTGTCAGCGCCAGCCCGGTCTCGCACATAAATCCCTCGTAGTCGCTCTTGCCCAGATCTGCCTTAAGCGCGGCGGCGATCTCATTTTCATGCCGCTTCACGGCCTCGCGCAGTCTCTTGAGAGCGGCGATCCGGTACTCCACCGGCAGGGTGGCCCCGGAAGCGAAGAATTCCCTCTGCTTCTCCAGAATCGTTTCGATGTTCATTTCTTCTCCTCTGTCCATGACTTTGTAATAGATCTTCTCAAGCGCGGCGGCGTCCATCAGAACGGGCACCGGGTAGAGCGGATTGGCTTCCCGCGCGGCGTGTCTTGCCAGCTTCGGCACATCTTCCGCGCGGATCCCCGTCAGGCGTTCCGGTATGCCCATGCGCCGGTTCATGGCGCGGATCTCTCCGATGAACCGCCGGGCTGCCGCCTCATCCGACTCGCCCGGAGACGCGATTCCGGCGGCAACCGCCAGCTCATGGAGCTTCTTATAAGCTGCCTTGCCGTAGAGATCCAGAACGATCGGCATCAGCACGGCGTTGGCCAGCCCGTGGGGGATATTGTAAGCGCCGCCCAGAGAGTGGGCCACGGCGTGAATATAGCCTACGTACGATTTGGAAAATGCCCGGCCGGCCAGAAAGGCAGCGTTCAGCATGCCGCGGCGCGACGCTTCGTCCCCGTCGTAATACGCCTTTTCCAGATTCGCAAATATCAGCTCTACGGCGTCCAGCGCGTCGGCGCGGGTGCTTTTCGTGGTGGAACCGCCGATGTACGCCTCTACCGCATGGGTCAGAGCGTCCATGCCGGTCGTGGAAACCATATGCTTCGGCAGGCTCTTCGTGTTCGCCGGATCCAGCACCGCCAGCTTCGGGATCAGGGGGAAATCATTGATCGGGAACTTATGGCCGGTCTCCGAATCGGTGATGACGGCCGCCAATGTCACTTCGCTCCCGGTTCCGGCTGTGGTGGGCACCGCGATCAGATAGGGGATCGGGCGCAGAACCTTCAGGATCCCCCGCATTCTGCTCACCGGCTTGCGCGGGCGGGCGATCCTGGCGCCCACCGCCTTGGCACAGTCGATGGCCGATCCGCCGCCAACGCCGATCAGCGCCTGGCAGCCATGCTTTACATAGAGAGCCCGGGCCTCCTCCACATTCTTTACCGTCGGATTCGCGACGGTACGGTCGTAAACGCCGTACCGGATACCGGCGTTATGAAGCTCCCGCTCCAGCGGTTCCAAAAGCCCTGCGGCCTTCACACCCGCGTCGGTGACTATGAGAACCCTGCTGATCTTTTGGGCCTGCAGCTTTCCCGGAACTTCGCTGATATCTCTTATGATCTCCGGATCGCGGTAGGGCAGTATCGGGATCGCCAGCTTGAAGCAGAATTGGTAGGCGCGGCAGCCTATTTTGATAAACGGATTCATTTCAATCGGTCCTCCTTTATAATACAGCACAGGATATGCCATAATATATAAAAAACGTCACAGATGATTTTTCCGGCTTGTTATTCACCGATGTTTTTCCTGCATATTGACAATATGCTATAAGCAACATGCAATTTTTTATCTTCCTCATCCCTTCATCCCATCCAGAAATACTCCGAACGAATACCGGAATCCTCTCACAGCCTCCTCCTCGGGAATCTCCCGCGCCAGAGCGTCGGTATTGTACCCCCGGATAAAGCACCAGATCGCGTAGCTCATGGCTTCGCCGTCCAGGTCCGGCCGAAGCAGTTCCTTCTCCTTGCCAAGATCGATATACTCCCGAATATGTTCCTGCCACCAGAGGAAATTTTCCGAAGAAATGCTGTCCTGAATGAAGACGTACTGATTCATGCCAAGTTTCAGCTGATAGGAAAGCTTCAGCGTACCGGCGGCGATGTCCGTGATCTGTCCGAAGAAATCGCCTTCCGGATCGAACCGCTCCATAATACTCCGGCGCATTTTCACAGCCATATCCTGATAGACGATGCCCAAAACCTCTTCCACATTGTGGAAACGATTATAAAATACCCGGTTCGTCACGCCGAGTGCACGTATGATCTTCCGCACCGTGACTTCCCCGGCGCCTTCGCGAAGAGCGATCCAGGCGGCTTCGTCCACGATCTTTCCGCTCATTTCATCGCGAATCAGCTGTACATTCTCCGCCATACTCTTATGTCTCCTTCAGCACACTGTGTGCTGAAAAGAATATCATAGATCCGCTATATTGTCAAGAATTATATTCTATGTATGCCGGATCTGAAAATCATTTGACAACTCCGAAATCAGTATTATAGTATAGCTGTGACAGCCGCTGCAGTTGCGGCTAAAGATATCTTCTGCGCGGAGGTGATTCATATGCGGCTTCTGGAAGCTTTGAGGAATCCGGCCCCGGAGTTTACCCCCTTCCCTTTCTGGTTCTTGAACGGCGATCTGACCCACAGGGAGATTCGCCGCCAGCTTGCGGACTTTCATGCCCATGGCGTAGATGGCGTTGTGCTCCACCCCAGAATGGGCCTTCCCAAACGCATCGGCTATCTCTCCGAGATCTTCTTTTCCTACATCCGCACCGCCCTTGAGACCTGCCGGGAACTGGGAATGCGCGTCGTCTTTTACGACGAAGGCATGTACCCTTCCGGTTCCGCCTGCGGCCAGGTGGTGAAAGACCATCCGGAGCTTGCCAGCATCGGTATTACCGTAACGGACGCGCCGGAGGCCGGCGATGAAATCCTGGCGGAGAGGGACAGCCGGACGCTGGTTGCCCGGTTTACCCGCGGCACTATCCGAGGAGTCCACTACGGCGAGGACGATGGGGAACCGAACGCCCCCGCCAGCGCGGATCTGCTTAATCCGGACGCCGTGGCACGCTTTATCGAACTTACCCACGAGGCGTATTACAGCCATTTCCGGGAATATTTCGGCTCCACCGTCATCGGATTCTTCACTGACGAACCCAGCATCACGGGGCGCTGCGTAAGGAATATGCGGCCCTGGACCCGGGGTTTTGCCGGGATCTTTACCAATGCCGGAGGAAATCTTCAGAACCTTTTCGCTCTCTTCGAGGGGGATGTGAATGACGACACCCGGCTCTATGCGCATATGATCATGGAACGGGAGAACGACGTCTACTACTCCGCCCTGTCTGCCTGGTGCCGGGAGCATGATATCTCCCTTATGGGTCACCCGGACGCCTCCGACGACATCGAGCGGGAGCGTCATTTCCATATTCCCGGCCAGGACCTGGTCTACCGCCAGGTGGCCCCGGAAAAGGGCGATCTGACCGGCCGCGACTCCGTCCAGGGCAAATGCTCTGCCGACGCGGCACGTCTCCTGGGCCGCCGGCGCAATTCCAGTGAATGTCTGGGCGTCTGCGGGGACGAGAAAAACCCCTGGAGCATGACGGCCGGAGATATGAAATGGTTCATCGATTACCTGGCCGTCCGCGGCGTTAATCTCTATATCCTCCACGCGTTCTACTATTCCATCCGGGGCGCCAGAAAGGGCGAGCGCCCCCCGGACGTCGGCCCCCACTCCATCTGGTGGCCGCATTATGAGAAATGGACGAACTATATAAAGCGCATTTCCTGCCTTATGACCGATACGGTTCTTCACGCTCCCGTGGCGGTGTTGTGCCGCAACCGGGAACTGATGCCGGAGGCTGTCGCGCCTCTTTTTGAAAATCAGATTGGCTTTCTGTACCTGCCCCAAAGTTTCTGGGACGAATGCCGGGAAGAAAATGGACAGTTGGTCTGCAAAGATATGCGTTTCTCCGCCGTCATCGATCCGGAGAACCGTTTTCCCGGCGTAAGCCGCGATATCATAAGCGCCGGGCGGGACATTCTCTGTGAGATGCCCCAGCCTGCACTGCGCTCTATCCGGTTCCGCCGTTTCGGCACGGAGTGCGTATTCCTTACAAATACGGGCGAGACGGATATCGACATCGGCGTGAAACTTCCCTTCGACGGCCCGGCCGGGCAGTTTGATCTGTGGAGTGGAGAAGTGCGCAGGTTTGACAGACAGCCCGGCCCGCGAAACGACGAAACCGGCAGGTTTGACAGACGCCTCATCCTGCCTCGGCGCGGAAGCCTTCTTATCTTCGCCTGCACTGAGCAGGAATTCTCCGACCTGCCGAAAAGCGCCGAAAGCAGCCGACCGCATATGGAGACCCCGACGTTTGTCATAGAACAGCAGGATTCGAAAAACGCCGTGATCACTTATACAGCGGTTCTCCCCCGCGGAGAGGGCGGCGTGATCACACTGGAAGCGGAAGAAATGGCGAAGCTTTCGGTCAACGGAAGGCCCTCCGGCGTCTCCTTCTGGGCGCCGCACACGTTCGACCTAACGGGATTTCTCACAGAAGAAACCAATCTCCTGCGCCTCACCGTCACCGGCTCCAGAGCCAACCTGTATGGAGCAAAAGTCCCTTATGGGCTGATTGAAAATTAAATCAAAAAATAAATACCAAATCTTTTGGCCGCCGCCATTCGACAACGATCCGCAGAAAAAGCGCCGAAAGCCATTTTACCGGCTTCCAGCGCTTTTTTACTGATTTTCACGCAAGCGGGCGTCAATGACGCCATGCCCGTATTTCAATGCAAGCAGGGCGCCAGCAACGTCTTGCTTGTATTACGATAAACTATGTCAACCGCCCCGCAATAAAGCAAGAGGTTCAATGAATATCCTTACGTTCAAAGTATAAGCAGCACCCAACATTCAGAACAACAATAAATACCAGTGCATACACGCCGCTGATCCAGAAAGATACGTCATACACTTCCCCGAGGACGGCTTTCTGGCTGCTCAGTTCCAGGACATTGATCGGGAACATCCGAAGCATGGTCATATCCACAACTCCTGCCATATCCAATACTCCGCGGGCAAGAAGCTCCACGACCATCCATCCGAAACCGCTCACCATGGTAATAAACTGGCTGCCGCTTATAAAACCGATCAGATTTACAATGGAGCAGTAGACCCAGATCTGCAGGACAGCAACGACGAACAGAACCGCGATTTCCCCCGGCGTCACGGCGATCTGAAACCCTTTTTGCTGGACAGTATAAGCTAACCCATAGGCAATCCAACTTACCGCATACAATAGCAACGTATATACACCCATCACTGTCATCTTTGACAAAAAATAGTTTTTCCGACTTACTCCGGTGGAGAGAATATTCTGGACGGTCCTTTCTGAAAAATCAGCGGTGCACAGATAGGCAGTCAGAAGAACGGAAATAGCCATCATGACCCGCGCACTGCACTGGACAAAAACGGCATAGCGCAACCTCGAGGACTCGGCAATCTGAGAAGCAATGTAATTGTCACGAATCATGGAGCCGCAAATAACGATACCAGCAAGGAAAGTCACCCAAACAATCCAATACAATGCATTCTTATAAAATTCTGTTACAATGTTTTTTTTCATTCGGTACCGCCTCCATTTTAATCGATATCCCTTTTCTGGAAAATAAGATAGGCAATGAACAGAAACAGGCATCCTATGACCACGCAAGGGATAAATAACGTGACGAACTCTGCGGACAGCACAAGCTTGTTGCGCAGATAATACCGCATGATCTGTATCAGATACATCGGGCTCCAGTATGGCTTAGTATTGCCGACCGAAAAACCATTCATAGTATCGAAATAAAAAGCACAGATGCCAGCGAAAATTAACGCTCCGGGATTACGGAATATCATCCCAAGGAAAAGAAAGCACGACATATAGAAGAAAACAATGACAGCCTCGCCCATATGAAATACAATCATCGTCTCCACTAAGTGAGGATAATGATAATATGGCGACGCCCAGCCCACCAACAAACCAACCAGAACAGTATAAAAAACAAGGGATATCAGTTGGACAATAAATCCAAAAGAATAGTAAACACAGACTTTGCTGATGAAAATCTCACTGCGGCTCACGCCACAGCTTAGTGCGTTATGAACCGTATGCTGCTTAAAGTCCATCGAAAATATACCGGCAGCAATCCCGACCATAAGGATGCTCACGATACCTCCCACCCTTTTCATGAATTCTGTGCTTGCCAGCCAGGCATAATCATACACCGTCACTTCCTCTAAACGCACACATGCGGCGGCAAATACAGAAAAAGCGATTCCCACCCCTGCGAATGCCAGAACTACTCGGTTATACCTTAATTTCAGCCATTCGTTGTGTATGTACCTTCCCATCTGCCGTTCATCTCCTCTCCTCTGCAAAACCATGCGTCCGGTCAGGGTATCTCCTGCCATCAGCAAAAGTCACTGTATTCACCGGTTTTTCATGAGAAGTTCCACGAAATAAGTTTCCAGATTGATACCTCTCTCCTCGCAGAGCTTCTGCACTTCCTCCGCCGATATCACTTCGAGAAGCTTTCCTTTATTCAAGAAACCATATTTCGTCGCAATATGAGCCATCTCCGCCAGATTATGGCTGCTGAAAAGGATCGTGATACCCCGCTCCCGATTCAGTTTCCGCACCAGTTCCCGCAGTTCCATCACACCGATGGGATCCAGGCCGATCGTCGGCTCGTCCAGGATCAGAAACTGCGGATTCCCTACCAGAGCGATGGCAAGACCGAGGCGCTGCCGCATACCGAGAGAAAATTTCGAGGCTTTCTTGTCCGCGGCATCTCCAAGCCCTACCAGCTCAAGAAGCTCCATAAGGGTTTTCCCGGGATCTTTGCCGAAATCCACGTCCAGGTATCTTCTCTGGATCTCCAGATTCTGCAGTGCCGACATATGCGGATAAACCGCCGGATGCTCGATCAGGGCACCCATCTTTCTTCGCATTTTGGGCAATTCTTTCGCGGAACTGGCCCCAAACAGTTCCAGACTCCCTTCCGTGGGATAGATCAGCCCGCAAATCATACGCATGAACGTGGTCTTACCTGCGCCATTAGCGCCGATAAAACCGAAAATGTCCCCCTTCTCGATAGTCAAAGATACTCTATTGACCGCGAGGTTTTTTCCGTACCGTTTTGTCAGATCCTGCGTCCTAAGTACACATTCCATACGTGGCGCCCCTCCTGTCATTTGCTCCTTATGAGTACGATTATAGAGGAGGGAGAAATTAATGTCAAGCATTATGTCTGAAGAATAGCATATTCTCAGTAAATTGCGTGATTTATCCCAATTTGTCCTAAATGGGCAGAATAGGCGGAATATCTTATTCCCACATTGAAAGAATGTTCATTCTTGCATTACTGACCTTTATCATTTTGATAAGCCAGTAACGTTTTTCGCATAGAAAAACCACCCTTGTAAACTTTGGCGGTTGAAAGGGTGGAATTCCTACTTGATCAATAGGCCAACCTCTTGTAGAGGTGGTTGTTCCTGTCTTCTTTATTATATGCCCTTATCTGACTATTTTCAATAGTTTTTATAGAAATTTTAGCTCACAATTTTCCTTACCCCAACCCGCCTTAAAGCATTTTATCCGTCCCACTGCCCCAGCATCTGCCGCATCCAGCCGCCCACATCCATCTGATAGACCGGATCCAGATGCTCCGGAACAAGAACCTCCGCCGCCGGACCGCAGGCCACCTTGCGGCCGTGGTTCATCAGCAGAACCTTCGTGCCATACGCTTTCGCCAGCGACAGATCGTGCACCACGGAAATGACCGCCCGCCCCGGCGTCTGAAGCCATTTTTCGATCAGTTCGAACACCTGCTTCTGGTAGACCAGATCCAGATGGTTCGTCGGCTCGTCCAGAAGAAGCAGCTTCGGGTCCTGCGCAAACACCTGCGCAAGAAATGTCCTCTGCAGTTCGCCGCCGGAAAGCGTGAGGATCGACTGTTTCCGCTGGAAGATCATACCGGTAAGCGCAAGCGCATTCTCCACTGCCTGTTCATCCTCGTCGCTGCGGCCTGCAAGGAAGGCCGGCCGCGGTAAATGTACAGCCGCTACCTTTCTTTCAGATGCCGTATCTCTGTCTGCGATCCGACGCGATCCAGAGTAGGCATAACGGCCCAGCGCTGCCACTTCTTCCACCGAAAATGCGTATTCCGCGAAATGATTCTGCATCAGCACGCCGACGCAGCTGGCCCTCTCGGCGGCCTTTTTCTTCTTCATATCTTCGCCTTCGAACAGTACCTGCCCCGTGTAGGCCGTTCCCTGTGTGATCGCGTTCAACGTCGTGGACTTGCCGGCGCCGTTGGGGCCGACGATCATCAGCCACTGACCTTCTTCCGCCGTGAAACTAAGACGATCCACGATCGTCAAATCACCGTAGCACACAGTCAGATCATTTACCTGAAGCATTTGGCCGCCTCCCTTCTGTCCATTGACTTCTTTCTTATCTCTCATCAGTCATCGCAGTCCGGCTTTCCACAAAGTAACGTTTATGCCGCATGTATCATCAAGCCGCACCTACTACGCGAACTTTGTCACCCGCGTCTCCTCGACCGATAGAAGATCACCACAAATACCACCGCCCCCACCAGACTGGTAACGACGCCAATCGGCAGTTCGATCGGATTTAACAATGTCCGGGCGGCCAAATCCGCCAGCATCAGAAACACCGCGCCGCCGAACAGCGACGCCGGCAAAAGCCGCCTATGGTTCGGTCCCACCAGCATCCGCACGATGTGGGGCGTCACCAGCCCCACGAATCCGATACTGCCGCCGATGGACACGCAGACGCCGATCAGCCCCGACACCGTGATCAGGATGACCAGTTTCACGCGCCGCACATCCACGCCGATGTGGCGGGCATTGTCCTCGCCGATGGCGAACGCGTTCAGTTCCTGCGCGTGCCGCAGGATCACGCCGCCGCAGATCACAAGCGCCCCCAGAAGTACCAGCGCATTCTGATAGCTGGCGCCCTGCAGGCTTCCCATAGTCCAGAACGTAATATGCTGGATCCGGTCCGCCGCGAACGTCACGATGATATTCATCAGGCTGGACACAAACATGGAAAATATAACGCCGATCAAAATGATCGTGTTGGTAGCCAGCGAATAATCCAGCCGGTACGCCAGTGTCAGGATCAATATCAGCGACAAAAACGCGAACAAAATCGCCATAACCATGGTTCCCGCGAACGGCAGTCCCGGGAAGCGGATGCCGAAAGCGATGGCGATCACCGCCCCCAGCGCCGCCCCAGAGGACACCCCCAGCGTGGAACCATCGGCCAGCGGATTCTTCAGAAGTCCCTGCATGGCGCCGCCGGCCAGCGCCAGCGCAGCGCCGGTCATGGCGACGCAGAGCACCCGCGGCAGGCGGACCGACAGGATGATCGAGGCCTGCAGGCCCTTCGGCTCCGCCGCGGAAAGGCCAACCTGATACCGCATCCCGTCCCATATCACGGACATAGTATCCGTAAACGGAATGCTGACGCTTCCGATACAGACGCAGAGACAGAGCACCGCGAAAGTCACTGCGGCGAAAATCACAAATTCTACAAAAGAAAATCTGCCTGACCCCGATTTCATAGGTGCTCCTCTCCTGCGCCGATTCTGCTGACCGAAAACGTCTTCATTTCCGGGCATTTTCATTCTACGCCCTACTCGGCATCTTCCCCATACACAAAATCATACAGCATCTTCGCACCGTCCGCCAGCCTCGGCGCCGGACGGGACAGTTCGTTGTCCACGAGATTCAGGATCGCCTTATTCTTCACCGCAGTCACATTTTCCCAGCCCGCGCGGCCCAGGATCTCCTCCTCCGGCGTGGGACCCTCGCCATAGTACATGGTGATCGTCATGATATAATCCGGATTTCGCTCCAGCACCTGCTCCTCGGAAATAGCGCTCCAGCCCTCCACGTCGGCGAAGCAGTTCTTAACGCCCAGCATATTGGCCACTTCATCCATAAATGTATGGGCTCCCGCCGTATAAAGGCCGTACTCCAGCGGCGATACCTCGAAGTAGATCGTCTTGCTGCCGTCGCCGGTGGATTTCTCCTCGATCTCCGCAAATGTGGTCTTCATACTCTCGATCACCTCCGCAGCGTTCTCATCTTTTCCCATCAGCTTTCCGATCATCTCGATCGCCGTGTAGACGCCCGCGATGTCCTGGGCGTCGCTGATCACTACCTGGACGCCGGCCGCCTCCAGCTGCGCGGCCTGCTCTTCGGTCTGCGACATAGTACTCATGATCAGAAGCTGCGGCTCCAGAGCCAGAATCTCCTCGATATTGGTCTCAGCGCCGGACTGCACCGCTGGGATGTCAAGAACCTCCGCCGGATAATCGCAGTATTTGCCGCGGCCCACCAGCGTATCGCCGGCGCCGATGGCAAAAAGAATCTCGCAGTCGGAGGGCGTCAGCGCCACGACCCGCGCAGCCGGCTGCTCCAGTGTGATCTCCCGGCCAAGCATGTCCGTGATCGTAATTGGACCGGATACTTCCGTCTTCGCCTCGGTGGTTTCTACTGCGGTCTCTTCCGCGGCCGCCACTGATACCTCTTCTGTCGTGTTCTCCGCGGCTGCCACCGTTGTCTCTTCTGTAACCGCCTCCGTCGCAGCCGTCGTCTGCTGCGTCCCCGCCTGGCCGCCGCACGCAACAAGCGCGCACGACAGCATGACAGCGATGCCCGCTGTCAAAAATTTTCTGTTTTTCATTTTGGAACTGCTCCTTTCGATATTTTTTTCGCCAGACAGAAGAAGGAGCACCGAAAAAAAGTTGCTCCCCCAGATTGGAGAGCAACAAAAACACGCAGATTCGCACAGACCCGCGTTGTTCCCACCCAACCCCAGAAGTGTTTCATACGCAGACAGGTCTCCCGGCTTGGCTTCTTCCTACTAGGACGCCTTCCCGCCTTGCGGCAGTGACTTGATTGCCCGTTCGTCAGCTTCACGGTTACTGGGATAGCCCGACAGTTTCAGTCGTGTTCCCTCGGCGCGGTTTCCCGCACCGGCGCCTCCCGGCGCAGAAGCGTATGCTGTTTGGCTGGATATAACTGTATCATCATTCGCGGGTTCTGTCAATCGGAAAATAACATTAATTCTTCCCGGCCCTGCCGCTCTTCTCCAGCCGGGAAAAGCACAGCGGGTAGACCACCATCAGAAGGATCAATTCCAGAAACGCCGCAGATCACTCGTAGATCGGATACCTCTCGCAGATCTTCGTCACTTCCGCCCGGATATAGTCGGCCTTCGCCTCAAAATCCGTCGCGGTCAGCCAGATGCACTCCGCCACCTTGGCCATATCCGCCTCCACCAGACCGCGGGAAGTCACGGCCGGCGTTCCGATGCGCACGCCGGAGGTCACGAACGGGCTTCTCGGATCGCCGGGCACCGCGTTCTTGTTCAGCGTGATGTACACCTGGTCGCAGCGGTTCTGCAGCTCCTTGCCGGAGATGTCCATGCCCCGCAGATCTACCAGCATCAAATGATTGTCCGTGCCGCCGGTCAGGATCTTAAAGCCCTGCTTCTGCAGCTCCTCCGCCAGTGCCTTGGCGTTCTTCACAATCTGCTGCTGATACGTCTTGAATTCCGGCTTCAGCGCCTCGCCGAAGCACACCGCCTTGGCCGCGATCACATGCTCCAGCGGACCGCCCTGGGTCCCCGGGAAGATCGCTTTGTTGAAATTGAATTTCTCCGCGGCCTCCTTGTTTGCCAGGATCATGCCGCCCCTCGGCCCCCGCAGCGTCTTGTGGGTCGTCGTCGTGACCACATCCGCGTAGGGGATCGGGCTGGGATGGACGCCTGCCGCCACCAGTCCGGCGATATGGGCCATGTCCACCATCAGATACGCGCCCACCTTGTCCGCCACCTGGCGGAACCGCTTGAAATCGATCACGCGGCCGTAGGCACTGGCGCCCGCCAGGATCATTTTCGGCTTGCATTCCAGCGCGATGCGCTCCATCTCGTCGTAGTCCAGAAATCCGTTCTCATCGACGCCGTAAGGCACCATATGGAAATACATCCCTGAGAAATTCACAGGGCTTCCGTGGGACAGATGGCCGCCCTGGTCCAGATTCATGCCCATAAAGGTGTCGCCGGGCTTTAACATCGCCAGAAACACCGCCATGTTGGCCTGGGCTCCGGAATGAGGCTGCACGTTGGCGTAATCGCAGCCGAACAGCTTCTTCGCCCGCTCGATGGCCAGCGTCTCCACCACGTCGATATACTCGCAGCCGCCGTAATAGCGCTTACCGGAGTAGCCCTCCGCGTATTTATTGGTCAGGACCGTGCCCATGGCTGCCATCACAGCCTCCGACACGATATTCTCCGACGCGATCAGTTCCAGGTTCCGCCGCTGGCGGGCCGCCTCCTGCTTAATGGCCGCTCCGACCTCCGGGTCCTGCTGCTCAAGAAAATCCATTACCTGATTTACCATGGTATTATCCGCCTTTCTGTATGCTTAACTATGGTTTTTCCCATTATATCCAATCGTATAGGGTTTTTCAACCCTGTTCCGCTTCAAAATCCTTTCCCACTTCAATTCTATACACTCTCAGGGGCAAATACACAGTTTCCACTTTTCTCTTATCCCTGCCCGGGCACAAATTTCCACTCCTTCACTACCGCCTGGATCGTCCGGTTCCCGTTGTACTCATTGATCGTCGGATAGTAAATGGCGTCCATCACGCGGCTGTCTCCCATTTCCTCCAGAAACGCGTCCCCGTCGGTAAATACCATGGCGTCCATCGGCGTCCCGTCCGGCGTGATCACGGCCAGCTTCACCGCGTTGCGGTTCTTCCCCAGCACCCGCGCGGAGCGGATCCGCAGTCCCTTCTGGGCAAACTGCGGCTTCTCGTTCCCATTTCCGAAGGGCTCCAGCAGTTCCAGTTCATGGATGAAATCCTCCGTCACGTAATCCATGGGCATCGGCACGTCGATCCACAGCTTCGGGATGAAATCCTCCTCCGTCAGCTTCGCCCGCTCGTTCAGCTGCCGGCGCAGCCGCTCCACATCTGCTTCTTCCGCCATGGAAAGCCCGGCCGCCATCGGGTGGCCGCCAAACTTGGTGAACAGCTCCTTCACCTCACAGAGCGACGCGAACATATGGTACGCCTCGATGGACCGGCCGGAGCCCTTGACGCCGTCCTCGGACCTCGTAATCACGAAGGACGGCTTATTGTAGCGCTCCCGAAGCCGCCCGGCGATGATCCCGGCCAGGGATTCGTGACAGTCCGGCAGATAGACCACCAGAACCTTATCATTCTGAAAATGTTCTTCCACCTGCTTCACCGCCTGCTCCAGACCCTGCGCGGTCATGTCCTTGCGCTGGTCGTTAAGAAGCTTCAGCTCCTGGGCCAGTTCATCCGCCTCCGCTGCGTCACGGCTCAGCAGGAGCCGCAGGGCCAGTTTGGCGGTCTGCAGCCGCCCGCCCGCGTTCAGGCATGGGCCGATAACGAAACCGATATGATAGGCGCTCAGATTGGAAATGTCCAGATTATTTTTCTCTACCAACAGTTTCAGCCCGATGCTCTTCGTCCGCGGGATCTGCTTTAAACCTTCCTTTACAATGATCCGGTTCTCGTCCTGCAGCCGCATCACGTCTCCCACGGTGGCAATCGCCGCGAATTCCAGCATTTCCTCCCACTCGCGCATGGGAATTCCAGCACGCTCGTAGAGAATCTGAATCAGTTTATAAGCCACCACCGCACCGCAGATCTCTTTCCACGGATAGGTACAGTCGGCCTGCTTCGGATTGACGATCGCCGAAGCCCACGGCAGAATGTCCTTCCCGTCCGCGTCCTGCGCGATATCGTGATGGTCGGTGATCACCACCGTCAGGCCGTGCTGCCTTGCGTACTCCATCTGGGGCACCGCGGAAATGCCGTTGTCGCAGGTCAGCACCGTATCGACGCCGTCCGCCGCGGCCGCCTCAATGATCTGCTCGTTGATGCCGTAGCCGTCCTTGATCCGGTCCGGGATCTCATAATCCACCTTCGCGCCGAGCCTTTTAAGCGCCGTATACAGCAGATAAGTAGAGCAGACGCCGTCGATATCGTAATCGCCCACGATGCGGATCCATTTTCCTCCGGCGATCTTCGCAAGAAGAATCTCCGCCGCCTTGTCCGCGTCCTTCAGAAGATGCGGCGAATAGAGATCCCGCCGCGTCCCGTACAGATACCGCCGAACCGCTTCCTCGCCGACCACGTCCCGGTTGCGGATGATCCGCGCCGTCACCGGCGTGATGCCGAACTGCCGCGCCAGCCCGTCAAAATCTGCTTTTTTCGCGTATACCATCCATTTTGAAGTCATAGATCTCTTCCTGTCTTAAGATATTCTCCTGGGCCTCGATCATTTTCTTAACCATATAACCGCCAACAGAACGAAGCCCCACCGTTTCAGTCTCCCCATCCCTCCGGCGCGGTCTGGATATCCGTATATCCCGCATACTCTTTCAGCCGCTTTCTTCTGACCGCGTAGTCCGGAATCTGCTCCGCCACGATCTTCCAGAACCGGAGCGAATGGTTCATCTCCCGGCGGTGGGCCAACTCATGTACCACCACATAATCCTGCAGTTCCTCCGGCACCAGAACCAGCACCCAGTTGTAATTGAGGTTCCCCTTTGTACTGCAGCTGCCCCACCGGGTCGCCTGCTGCCGGATCGCGATCCGGCCATAGGTGACGCCCATCCGGGCCGCCCACAGCTCCGTCTTCGCCGCCAGCACGCGCCGGGCCAGCTCCCGGTACTGCCGGATTTCCTTTTCCGTGAAAATGGGCCGGTCTTCCTGCTGCTCCCGTGCCTTCTCTACGTGTTCCCGCACCCAGTCCGCGTGGTTTTCCACGAACTCCCGGATCTGCCGGACCGGCGTCCGCATGGGGCATCGCACCACCACGCGTCCGTCCCGCGTCACCTGCAGGGAAATGGTTTTGCGGCGGGAGCGGATGATCTCGTATTCCAAACGTTTCTCTGCTGACTGCCGTAGCGCGGCTGCTGTACTTCGCCGCCCCGCGTTCTTCACTGCCCCAGTATATTCCGCGCCGTCTGTCGCCTGTCCTGCAACTTCTTTCACAGCACGAACCGTCCCTCCAGCGCCAGGAACTGATCCAGAAGCATCCGGCTGATCTTCGCGCCGAACACCGTCGCCGGATGACCCGCGTAATACATGGCGTCGCTGAAATTCTTATGAAGCATCACCAGCACATAGGGACCATACGGCGTATAAATGATTCCGCCGTCGTTGCGGCAGGCGTTCATGCTCCCGCTCTTGGACGCTACCTTGAAAAGCACGTCGTCCGTATTGTCGCTGTCCATGAAATACTGCGGGAAATCCTTCGTCAGCATGCTGTTGTAATGCTGCTTCTTGAAGATCTCCACCATCTGCGCATCCGCCTTCGGATTCAGCAGCTCCCCTTTCGCCAGTCTGGTAAAAATGCTGGCGTAATCCCGCGGCGTCGTGGTGCCCAGCTTGTCATACAGGTCGAAATGGATCGGATTGTGAAGCACGGTATCCCTGCAGCCCAGTTTCTGGATGCAGGCGTTGATCGTATCCACGCCAAGATAATCGATCATAATATTTGTGGCAATGTTGTCACTGACGATAATCATCAGCGTCGCCACGTCCTTCACCCGCAGCACAGCCCCCGGATCCAGCGCGCACAGCACCCCGCTGCCGTCCACATAGTGGTCTTCCCGGTAAGTAAGCATATCGTCTAAGCTGGCCTCCCCTTTGTCGATCTGGTCGAACAGGGTCGCCAGTATGTAGGTCTTCACGGTGCTGGCCGTCTCGAATTTCTCGTCCGCTCCCATGGAAATGATATTTCCGTGAAAGTCGTCGGCGTAAATGCCGACGAACCCGTCGTAGCTTTTCAGTTCCGCCTCAATGCGTTTTTCTAATGTTAATCTCGCGTCCATCATACCATTCTTCTCCTTCTCTCATTCCCAAAACCATAATTTGTACCAGGGTTTTCCGCCCTTCGCCACTTCCGCAGCTTTTTACGGCCCTCGATTTTATACTGTTTCAGACGCGTTTTCGCGGTTTCCCAATTTTTGTACCGTTTGCGCCATTGCTTTTTACAGCTTTCCGATCTTTATACCGCCTCCGGAACACTTCTCCACAATTCCGGCCTTACTTCTCCGAAAACTGTCACGCAAAAATACTCCCGACCGCCTTCATGCAGTCCACCAGATCCTGCCGGTAGATCGGACTCTCCGGATCCAGACTGTTGAAAACTACGCCGCCGCTTCCGATCTTCCCGGTGGAATGAATGTACAGACCATCGCCCAGATACATGGCCACATGTCCCGGGAAGAACAGCAGATCGCCCATTTTCATATCTTCCTTCCGGATCTCCTTTAACGGAAATCCGTCCATGATCTTGGCGTCCCGGTAGATCAGGATCCCGTTCAGCATATAGCTGGCCGAGACCAGCCCCGAACAGTCGATGCCGGCCGTGGTCTTGCCGCCCCAGCGGTACTGAACGCCCAGATAGGTCTTCGCCGTCTCCGCAACCGCACGCCGGAACGCATTTTCATCGGCGATTTCCGCCTGCGGAAGCTCGTCGAGCCACGCGCCGGCCTGGGAAAATTTCTTCTCCGAAAGGAACTGGTTCCGCATGTATCCGACACGGCCGTCCGCCAGCTCCACCCTGGCCCAGCCTTCCCGCTCCGACTCCCAGTCCAGAACCTTCACCAGACTGCCGCAAAACAGGCTGATCAGCTTCACACCCTGCACCTTCGGAAGCGACGTTACATCCACGCAGATACCGTTCACCACCCGCAGATCGGACGCCTCCCAGGCTTTCACTGTCTCAAGCGGCACTTCCAGAACATCCTCTGTCGGAAGATAGCCGGTATAGTTATAAAATGTGCGCACCGGCAGGAACATGGCCGTCTGACCGGACGCCTGCGTATTTCCGGCTGCTCCCGGCATCTGTCCTGCTGTTTCTGCTGCCGGGCTTCCGGGCTGCATCTCCACAGAGCATTCCGCCTCCGCGTCCCCGGTGATCGCCACGATCATTCCATGCGTCACCTCATCGGCGATTCCCGACAATACCTGCCCGTCGGACATCATTTTCTCCGACGCTTCCTCATAGATCGTACAGAGCGATCCTTTTACGATTCCATATCTCATTCTGTTGATTCCTCCCACATTGTTTCCAGTATATCCGCGTCTATAGTCCGCTGCGCGGATTTTCTCTTAGCCTGATCCTGATGTCACTGCGTTTTCTATGTTCTGCGCCGGTTTTCTCCATTTCTGCCTATACAGTATTTCCTCAAGTTCCAACGTAACTTTCGTCCACCCTCCACGGCGCTCACTCTCTTACGCTCAGCTACCTATATTTCGAACCCAGGCACCGCTGTAATCCCGATTCCGGGCGTCTCATTCATAATGATCCGGCTGCCCTCATAAACCGGCCCGCCTGTATACGGATCGATCCGGCACAGGCTCGGCCCGTCCAGATCCGCCCGGGTGATCACGCCCTTACCGGCCGCCAGATGGGCCGCCGCGCTGACCGCGATCTTGCTCTCCAGCATGCAGCCGATCATACACTCCACGCCGAAGCTCTCGGCGATGGCGCAGATCTTCAGCGCTTCATAGATACCGCCGGTCTTCATCAGTTTAATATTGATCAGGTCTGCCGCCCGGCCTTCGATCAGCCGGATCGCGTCCTCCGGTGAAAAAACGCTCTCATCCGCCAGGATCTTCGTGTTCACCTGGCTCGTTACATACTGCATCCCCGCAAAGTCATGGGCCGGCACCGGCTGCTCCACCAGGTCCATCTCAATGCCCATATCCTCCAGCGTGCGGATGATCCGCACCGCATCCTTGGCCGTCCACCCCTGGTTGGCGTCGATGCGAAGCTTCACATCCGGCCCCACCGCGTCGCGGATCGCTTTGATCCGCTCAATATCCTTCAGGCTCTCCTTGCCTACTTTGATCTTCAGGATTCCAAATCCCTGCTCCACTGCCTTCAGGCTGTCAGAAACCATTTCATCGATCTCATTTACGCTGATCGTCAGATCCGTCTCAAACTCCGTCCGGCTGCCGCCCAACACCTTATAGAGCGGCTTTCCGCAGGATTTGGCGAACAGATCGTAGACCGCCATGTCCACCGCCGCCTTCGCCGATGTATTCTTCAGGATGCAGCTGTGCAGCTTCCGCATGATCCCGTCCAGGTCCTCGATGTCCATGCCCTGAACGCTTGGTGCGATAAAATCCTCGATGGCGCAGCGGATGGATCCCTTCGTATCGCCGGTGATCACCGCCGTAGGCGGCGCCTCGCCGTAGCCCACATCGCCGGTATCCGTCGATACCCGCACTACGATGTCATTTACCGTCTCCACCGTTCGCAGGGCCGTCTTAAACGGCGTTACCAGCGGAATATTCACTTCCGCCACGTCGATTTTTGTGATCTTCATACTCATCTCTCCTCTCTATACAAATCCGCGCCGGGAAAACACATCCAAAATCCGCAGGCCCACCTTATTCCGCACAAATTTCTCCGATTCGCCGCCCGCACTCCGCGCGTCATCCCGCGAACTGCCGGTAGATCTCCTCCCAGCGCACATTCCCCTTCGCCAGCACCTCCGGCGAATTCTCCAGATACAGATAATACGTAATCTCCGCCATCACCCGCTCGAACATGGGCGTATCCGTCTCATTTCCGCAGAAGCACACCACAAACGGCTTCTCCGCATATACAATGCCCACGTCATGGGTGATCCCGGTATCCTCCCCGGTCTTATGGGCCACCACCGGCGCGTCGTCCAGCGCCCGCAGATAGAACGGCATCTTACTGTCATACTGCTGATCCTTTAAGATCGACAGCATCTTCTCACTGGCCGCTTTGCTCACCACCCGGCCTTCGTAGATGTCGGTCAGGATCCGCCCCACGCCCCGGGGCGTGATCAGATTCTGGATTCCCCGGCGCGCCTTCTCCCAGTCGTACATTTTCCGACGCAGCCACGGATCCTCATAGCCCAGGGCTTTTACTTCGGCGTTGATCTCCTCCATCCCCATCAGGTCGATCATCATGTTCGTGGTGGTATTGTCGCTGAAAATGATCATCAGCGTGATCAGATCCATGACCGTCACTTCCAGGCCCTCGTGCATATAAGCCACCGCGCCGCAGGACGGCACGCAGTATTCCTTCTTCATCGCGATGATCCTGTCCGGATCCAGCTCGCCCCGCTCGATCTTCGCGAACGCCGCCGCCATGATGTAAGTCTTGATCACGCTGGCCGCGTAAAATTTCTCATCGCCGCGTAAATCTCTCTCCTCCCCGTCCACAAGATTCTTATAGTAAAAACCGATGGATCCCGGCGCTGTTTTCAGTTTCCGTTCGATCGCTTCCCAGTTCATTTTCCTGCTCCTTCTGCACATTTTTCATGCTCTTTGCCCTGCCGTATGCTTCGCCCGCACTTTCCGGATCGCCCTGCTTTCCGACCGTCCCGTTTTCCGGCCGACCTGCTTTCCGGCCGACCTGCTTTCCGGCTGTCCTGTTTCCGGCTGTCCAGCTTTCCGGCTGTTTCACCTTCAGATCGACTCGTTCTCCGGCCGACCTGCTTTCCGGCCGTCCTGTTTCCGGGTTGCCCCACTTTCCGGCCGCACCCGCCTTCCGGCCGTTTCCGCTCGGATATCCGCTCAGATATCAAACTTCCCGACCGGATCCTCTTCCTCGAAATAATCCCGGTACTCCACATCGATCTGATACCGCATCCGCTTCATGCTGAAATACAGATGATCCTTCAGAACCGTTTCCATTCCCGCGATATCTCCCCGCTCCAGCTTCTCCACCAGATTCTCATGCTCGTGAATGATCCGCGTGAAATCCGTCTCCGTCACGAAATCCAGCATCCGGAAGCGTGTATAATGCAGCTGCTGCTCCTGCAGCATCGCCCAAAGCCTGCTCTTCTTCGTCGCGTTGAACCAGCAGGCATGCAGATCCGCGTCCAGCCGGTAGAACTGCTCCGGCTTGAAATCTCCGGTCTGCACAAGGGCCTTCTGCTTGCGGATCAGATAATAAATGTCCTCCATGAGAAGAGGCGTCGCAATCCTGGAAAAATCGCGCATGACCATGGTCTCCACAGCCACCCGCATATAGATCATCTGCTTGATATTGCTCAGACTCAGAAGCGTCACATAGATGCCCCGATAGGGAACCGTGACGACAAATCCCTGTTCCTGCAGGAGGCGCAGGGCGTCGCGGACAGGAGTTCTGGAAACCGCAAACCGCTCGCAGATCTCATTCTCCTTGATCAGCTGTCCCGGTTTCAATTCCAGATCCAGAATCTCCTGTTTCAGAACCTGATATACCATATCTTCCCGATTCTTATACGCCGCGTCGTCCATACTTTCCTCACTGCCTGTACGTCTTTCCTGCCGCAGGTTCTGCGTTTTCTTACTTCAGTTCCGTATTCTTCAGATTATCCATGTCATCAAAGGCCAGATTCTCTCCGCCCATGGCCCAGATGAACGTATAATTGGATGTACCGGCGCCCGCATGGATGCTCCAGGACGGGCTGATGACCGCCTCCTCATTCTTCATGACGATATGGCGGGTCTCGGTGGGCTCTCCCATCATATGGAACACCACATTCTCCTCCGGAACCTCGAAATACATATAGACCTCCATACGGCGCTCGTGGGTATGGCACGGCATCGTATTCCAGATGCTGCCCTCCTCCAGCACGGTCATGCCCATGGACAGCTGACAAGTCTTGAGCACATCCGGATGAATAAACTGATTGATCGTACGCTTATTGCAGGTAGCCTGGCTGCCCAGCGGCCGCTTCGCGGCGTCCTCGATGGAGATAAACGTTGTCTTGTAGGAGGTATGGGCCGGCGCACTCACCATGTAGAACTTCGCCGGATTCGCCGGATCGTCGCTGGAGAACAGCACGTTCTTCGTTCCCTTAGTGATATAGAGGCAGTCCTTATACCCCATGGAAAACGTCTCATCATCCGCCACGATCCTGCCGGGGCCCCCGATATTGAAAATACCGATCTCGCGGCGCTCCAGGAAGAAATTCGTTCCGAAATTCTTCCAGCAGTCGATGCCTTTATCGATCGGAACCACCTCCGTCGTCGGCATGCAGCCCATAGTTACCATACGGTCTACATGGGAATAGACGGCATGCACCTCATTCGGCGCATACAGATCGGTAATCAGGAACTCTTTCCGCAGTTCCTCTGTGGTGTAACGTTTTACGTCCTTCTGATTGGCTGAATAGCGAATATCCATTTTTACCCTCCTCTGAAATATTTGTATTATTTGTATACAGATTCTGCTCCCTTGATTATACATTTTCCTGCGGTTTCCCGCAAGTCCTATCTTTATAAATCTGCAGGCAGAAAATGAACGGCCGGCGCTCTTGTTATATACCCATATAACGGAAAAACCCCGGGAAACCATCTTCCCGGGGTTTACGTGCGCGAGAGGATTCGAACCCCCGACACCTTGGTCCGTAGCCAAGTGCTCTATCCAGCTGAGCTACGCACACATATCCTTTTGCCGTGTTATCCTCACAGCAACATACATTCTAATCTATCTCAGCAGGTTTGTCAAGTTATTTTACCGAAATACAGCGATTATTTTTTACCGGTGAAGTGAAAAGTTAACTTCCACTTCTGAGGGGCCCAAGTAGAAATTAGTCTTTCTCCAACCTCCACTTGAAAT
>CANQBX010000018.1 GCA_947589095.1 uncultured Lachnospiraceae bacterium | reverse complement strand
TGAATGCTTCCGTGGGTTGGCAGAACCGGAGTGCATGTATAAAGTGACGCCTGAGATAGTGATGGGGCGTGTCCGGGGATACATAGAAGAGTCAATTGCAGAGGAATACAGGAAATTACCATAATATGTAGAGGGATACTTAAATGATAATTGTAGATAAAGAAAAAAAATTTGCAGTAGTAATATGGTCCTTTTTTACGTTGATATGTTTTTTATGTTTTGAATTTTACTATGATAATGCGGTTCTTATTGCAACGGGGAATTTGATTCTATCTGGGCATCTATATGATTTGTATGAATGTGTTGAAGAAATGATTGGGCCCAGTGGAATATATCCTATTTTGTATCCGCTTATTTATGCCATATGGAATTTTCCATTAAAGCTATTAACAGGAAAAGTATTTGTCGATTGTCAAGCTATCCCTATAGGAGTATTGCTCTGGAATAAAGCGTTAGTATTTATTTGTTATATTGCTTGTGGTTATTTGTTAAAGCAAATAATTATGCGTGTGAAGCAATCTTGCGCAGATAATATCTATAAAGTATGGTTTATTATGCCATTAGCTTTTTTCTCTGCAATTATTATGGGAATGTATGATATAGGTTATGTGCTACTTATGCTATTGGCATTAAACTATTATTTTAAGGATTGGGAGGGAGAAAAATATAACCGTATCCTTTTTGTTTTGTTTTTTGGACTAAGTATATGTTTAAAAACATTACCGATTTTTTATTTTATTCCGCTTATAGTAATTAGGGAAAAAAGAATTTGGGCATTAATTAAAGATCTGTTATTTTTTATTATTCCCTACGTGTTTTGCTGTGTCCCCTTTTTACATTCAGACGCGTTTATTAGAAACTGTTTAATGCTGTCTGAACGTAATTCAGGGATGTTATTAGTTACTACCGTTGGAGATATAAATGTTTTAATAGTTAGTTTTTTGGTATTGTGTTTTTTCTGCTTCTTTTTCATCGATAATAAAGACTATGTAGAGAATAGTATTTTTGTCGGTAATATTGTTTCGGCGATACTGTTTGGGTTTAGTCGTTTCCATCCTCAATGGATTATAATTGCTGTTCCCTTCATGGTTTTAGGACTTGTTAACGTTAAAAAAGAACAATTATATAAGTACATTTTAGTATTAAGTTTAGCTACAATAGGTTTCTACATAATATTTTCAATTTTGAATGAGGATGGTCATATTGGGAATCTGTTAGAGGACGGTATTTTGGGAACAAAAATAGGCGCGGCCCATTTATTTGACGAAGCATCAGCGGTTTCACTTAATGATTTTTATAAAGTAGATGATTTAAGGATTGCCTATTCTATTTTTGCGGCATCTCTTTGGGGGTTTGCGATATTAGTAAATCCAAAGATGAAAAATAAAGTTTGTAAAAATGAGAATGTGGTAATAGATTCGTCTAATACTGGAGGATTATTAGTAGTCATTTTTATTTTAACAATGCTTGTATATGTTTTTCCAGTATATATACGATATTTGGGACTTTTGCCTAAATACATATTAGAAACACCAATGGAATATTCGCCAGATAATACAAGTGCGTTGGATATTAGTCGGGGAAATGAGGTTACAACGGCATTTAAATGTGAAACCCGTATTCGATTGGATAAGATAGAGTTTCTATCATTTACATGGGATAATGAATATGGGGATTCCCTGATGCATGTGCGTGTATTGGATAATTCAGGAGATGAAATGGCAGAGATATCATATCCTCTTTCAAATATTCGCGATCATACAGTGACATCACTTCGATGGAATGATGTTCATCTTGATCCAGGTAGTTATTTTATCGTATTTGATACGAATGAAATTCAAAACTCGTTTGCGATTGCGGCGATAAAAAATCAAGAGGCGAGCGAGATATATTACTCTGGAGAAAAAATAATGGATACAGATATACAAATGAAGATAACAGGAACGGAGGAAAAATAAACGAAGTAATTAAGTAAAAACTAATAAGTGTCAAGGATAAGAAAGTGCTTGTACAGGAGAATTCAACGATGAGAAGAGCTTTTGTATTTCGGGATATAGTGTTTGCGATTTCGGTGGCAGTGTTACTATGTATAGCGTATCTTTTTAAGGATATGGATATAACGAATGTACGAAATGGTGAAGAATATTGTCAAACTTTTTTGGATGGTGAAGTGATTGAACAAGAGATATTTTTGAAACATACGCCATCTATCGGTGTTAGTGTTTTGCCATTTTACTCGCAACCAGCACCGAATGTAGGACTTAATTATTCTCTAATAATGGGTGCAGAGAAACGAGAGGGATTTATACCGCTTTCTACATTGACTGATCGTGAATGGAATGTAACGAATATATCCACCGAGAATTTAAACTATGTAGGAACTGCTAGATTGACAATAGAGACAGTAGGCTTGGATGAGGCAAACTGTATTCAGCTTCTTATTACTACTAATACACTGCAATTAAATCCGGAAAACAAATTGTTTGTGAATGGAGAACAAATTATAAATGGGAGATTATGCACAGAATATAAAATTTTTAAACTTGAAACAATTCCGTTCTTGTTTGCTACAATATGTGCAATAGCATTTGTTATATCTATTTTATATCCTATAATAGAGATGAATTTCCGCGCATATCCAGCAATTTGGGTTACTTTTGCTCTTATTTCAACAAACTTAATAATCAGTTATCCATCATTGTATGATACAAGTAAACATGTTACTGCACAGTACTTTTTTACCTGGCAAAATTTGGGGTTTGTTCGCCGAGCTTTTGTAGGTACAATAATAGAACTTTTGGGTGTGAATTTTACAAAAGGGAAGTATGTTTTGTATGGTATAGCTTGTATTATAATCCTATTTATTTTAGAATTATTTATTTTGTATGATAAACATCATATATCGCAAAGACGCGCTATGGAAAAATGTTACTTACTATTTTGCTGTTTGCCTTTTACGGCGACAACCTTATTTGGAGTATGTTTCTTTGCGCGTCTTGATGAGTTGCTAATTATTGCTTTTTTGCTTAGCTGTCTCGTTATTATTAAAGAACGAGGGATATTTTTAATCCCTTTATTTACTACAATGGCAATTTTAACGCATGAAATGTATGTAGCATTGTTTGTTCCGTTTGTTTTTTGCCTATTACTTTATAAATGGTATTTAACGAGAAAGCAGAAATATTTATTATGGTTAATTGTATCTTCAATTATTGCGATATGTCTTGGTGTGTATATCGGGTTTATTGCAAAACCACAAATCCCTTTTGAAACGGCTTGGGCGAACATGCTTGCGCTTGGTGATGCTGATATGATTTGGGATGCCTTGTTAAATTTTGATATGTATGCGTCTACATCCGCGTTGCGGGCTGACAGCGTAAGAGTGATTTTAGTTACTAACACAATTCCTAAAATGATTATTACAGGATTTCTTTTGACCCCTATTATATATTTAGCTATTCGGTGGATCAGTGTACTTTTTGTTTCGCAAGAGAGTCTGCTTGGCAAGAGTATTGTTCTATTATTTCCATGTACGTTTGTTGGATTGGTATTATGTATGTGCCTTATGTGTGATTGGGGACGGTTATTTGTATGTTATGGTATAGGAATTTTTTTCTCTTTCTTGACTATTTGGAGTATGGATGCCAATCGAATAAGAGGAATTACTTTAAAAATATGGGAAACACAACTGGAACGATTCGGGGGGGTAATGGTTTGGGGGATATGTCTGCTGTATTTATTTGCTAGTACGTGGGAGCGAGGAGCTACTACGGCAGGGTTATTTCCGTTTTTTTGGAGATTATCCTGATAAGGCTATCTTGTATAACAAACGTCGAGGAAAGTTTAGTTTTTATGATGAAGAGATGCTCTTCGGCTATAAAAAAGTCATCAACTGATATTCATGTAGCATGATGGTTAGAAATGGATATATTACAAATGAGAGATTCCTAATAAAGTTTCATTAATATTATTTGTAAGATATTGTGTGACTGATGAAAGGTCAAGAATATGCCTGTGAAAAAAGCCCTTCTGGTGACAACCGTCAGTGGGTTTGTCCCTCAGTTTGAAATGAATAATGTCCGTCTTCTTCAGGAACTGGGATACGAGGTTCACTATGCGTCTAATTATGAGACACCGTCCTATGGAGAAGATAATCATCGGCTTGATGGTACCGGTATTGTACGACATCAGATTGATTTTGTCCGAAGTCCGTTTCGGATAGCGAATCTGAAGGTATACAGGCAATTGTGTGGCCTGATGCGCAGGGAACGATTTGATCTGGTGCATTGTCATACTCCGATGGGAAGCGTTATGGCCCGGTATGCGGCACATGCGACGCATACCGGGCCTGTGATTTATACGGCCCATGGATTTCATTTTTTTCAAGGCGCGCCGTTGATGAACTGGCTGTGTTATTATCCGATGGAACGCTTTTTGTCTCGATATACAGATCGGTTGATCTGCATAAATCAGGAGGATTATCAACGGGCAAAGAAGTCGTTTCACGCAAGAAAGGTTTCCCATATTCCCGGAGAGGGAATCGACCTGACCAGGGTATCTGCCAGCAGTGAGAAGGCTGAAGGGGTGAGACAGGCGCTCGGGTTACCGAAGGATGGAATACTCATTCTTTCTGTCGGAGAATTGATAGAACGTAAGAACTATGAAACAGCCTTGCGGACAATTGCGAATCTTCGCGTGCGGGATGTAAGGTATGTGGTCTGCGGGCATGGGAGGCTGGATGAGTATCTTAAAGGTCTTGCTACGGGGCTTGGTGTCGCAGACAGAATATCCTTTTTGGGGTATCGTGAGGATATCATGGATATCTATGCATCTGCGGATTTATTCCTTTTTCCTTCTACGCAGGAGGGACTTCCGATGGCGCTATTGGAGGCGATGGCAAGCGGGCTTCCGATCGTTTGTTCAGATATAAGAGGAAACAGGGATCTTATGGGGGAGGAAGAGCGGACAAGCGGGGCTTTAAAGTATTGTGCCGGCGGAATTATGGTCAGGAATTCTAAGGATGCCGATGGGTTCGCAAAGGCGATCAGGGAGATGCTGGCTCATCACGAGCGATGGGAACGTTATGGAGAGGCGAATCGGATGCGAAGCAGGGAGTTCGCATTGGATAGGGTTGAAGAGAAAATGAGAAATATTTATCGGGAGTGTTAAGCTTTTGTATTTAGAAATGGAATTGCCCGGATGATTTCCTTTATGGTTCATCGATCAATTCCGCAGTGTCATGGGAGGCCGCGAGAAGGTGCTTGCCCTTTTCGAAGATAATTTTCTCAGGCTGTGTGCTGAAAGTGAATGGTTCAATAAGATGTACGAGAGAGCCTGCGTGGACAGCAGGAAGAAATTTTGCGATTTAATGAAGCGTGAACTAGCGAAAGCTTAAGAAGTGGAAGAATCATCGTGGGGATCATGACGGTAATAGCACGGCGGCGAAAACATACACGCACAGCGAGGTGTTGTGACCGCACCTCGCGGCGTTTGTTTCCATCTGGCTGGCAGTCGGATTTGCGGAGTCGTTTCAGCGTGGCCTCCTTATCGCAGTTCACTACGACAGCAGCAATTTCACCGTTCTCGGTCATGTCCTGCTTCCTTACCAGAATGATGTCGCCATTCTTGATTCGAGCGTTGATCATGCTGTTGTCCTTGGCCTGAAGGCAGAAATCGGCCCTAAGATCCGTCCCGGCCTTAACGTAGATTTCCTTCTCTTCATCGGCGTAACGTATCCCTCCGCAGACGGTTTCTTCAAGTACAGGCAGGCGATCCCGCTCGATGGGGAAGACATTGACGAGATTGTCTGATAAAGCGGGTTGATTCATGTCATCGGATAGGCCCGACAGCCATGAAGGGCTGACGTCGAGTGCTTTTGCAATGGATTCGAGTACTGGGAGTTTTATCCTTTCAATCTTTCCGGCCTTATATCTCTGTATCGTGGAACGCGCAACGCTAACTTTCTGCGCGATATTTTCCAATGTCATATTTCTCATTTTTCGGGCATGTTTAATTCTTTTTCCGATTTCAAGTTTATCCATGACAATGCCTTCTCTTTGTCATTGTACATCATTATTTATCGACGTGCAATAGGTTGCGAGATAGTGAATTCACTGACATCTTGCATCTCCTTTCCATCAGTTTTCGTCGTATTTCATCCAGCTTCCGGATTTGATCCGTTTCTATTTCCTGGCCGATTGTCCGGGAGTTAACAAAGTCAGTGATTTCATCGATACTTTTGTTTTGGTGGAACATATCGGCCAGTGCAGAGATGTCTTTTTGAGAGATATGGCGGTAGGGAATAACAAGCTCTTTGAACTCGCTTGGAACCAGTTCGGACACCCCACCGGCATAGTATCTCCCCAGGTACTCGCATTGAGCGAGGGTCAGGGAGTTATAGAAACAGAAAGCGACGCTCTCGCGGTGATAATCTTGGACGAGGCGCATGTTATAGGCAATGTCGGTAGTGTATACATCGGCGGCGTTCACGCTTATTCTGGGAATTTTATCGTATCGCTTAAAAAAGAACAGATCACCATTGCGGACAATCGGGACTCCGTACCAGGGAGTCCTGTTCTTGCATTTATAGCGGTCTTTGAGTTTGATATTCGCACTGTTTTCCGTTTCTCCAATCGCTGTCAGGTAAGCAGTTAACTCTGGCGGAAGCGTCTGCTCATTTAAATTGGCGAGGTTTAAGAGATAGATTTTTTGCTGCCGGTTCCGCAAATCATCCAGAATGTTCTGGTCTATGATTAATTCGTCCTTGACCATGCTGCTTTTGGAGAGAATTGTGAGAACATAGTCCTGGGCGTTCAGTTCCCTACTCTTTTGGTCAGATATAATGAATGCGCTGTTAGCCCCGGTGACAATACCTGGAGAGGCATCACAGAGGCTGGAGACCTTCGGATACTGCCGGCTAATGGCGTGAAGAAGGTCAATATCTGTATCGGAGAGGATCGCGTTGGTCCATTTCTTCAGCGGTTTGTTCCACTCGACAACGGATTGTTTGGCGGGTGTTTTGGAGTCAAGCTGAGGGTAATGTTCGAAGCGTATGTATGGGGTGGTTCCCGGAGAATTGGACAGGTATACCAGGCAGGATTCCTGTTCGATAGCGGGAAACATCGGTTCATCAAATGTAATGATGTGTATGGCATTGAATCGCTTTTCCAAAAAAAGGCGGACTTTTTCCGCATATTGTACCTGAAGGAATTCCAGCGGCAGAACGAAGAATAGGCAGCCTTGCGGCGTTAAAAGAGACACAGACGCCAGCAGAAAGGCTACCCACATATTCTTCATCAGACTTTCCGGAAGATTGGATTTTACACAGAAGCTTTTCGCTTTTTTTAAGGAGAGAGCGTCCATGTTTTTGATGTTGATGTAAGGAGGATTGCCGATAATGAGATCGTATCTTTGCGTGGAACCCACGGCGTAGTCCAAAAAATCCTGCTGGCAGATGGTGACAGTGCCGGGGTAATTTTGGGCACGCAGCATGTCTGCCTTTTCCGGAATAAGTTCTACGGCTGTGATGCTGATTCCGGCAGGAGCAGGATTTTTCAAAAATTCATTCAGGAACCGGCCGTCGCCGGCAGAAGGTTCCAGCATGGATGTGTATTTCATGTCATTCTTCCGCAAATAATCGCGCATAAAATGAATGGTTTTGCATGGAGTATAATAGGAGCCGGAAAGTTTATTTTCTCTGTCTTTCATGGTTTTGAGTATATGTATTTCTCTTTTCTTGTAAAATACTTAGCGCTTCGTAAAACTTCAGTTTCTTTTGAGCATCCGTTTCCTGTTTGATTTTCCCTCTTAGTTTTAGAATCAGGTAATCCAGGCGTTTGCTTTCCCGATCCAGACCGAGGGCCTTGTAAAAAGCCCTGATGAAACTGTCATTTTGATATTTTTCACGGATGCGGATGGTATAGTCTTCGCTGCGGCAGAAGATATTGGTGATACTTCCATCATCCGGGTTCAGAGCAGCGTCGTATGGAGCGGTTATCAACAAATCGCTTTTGCCGCGGTTACATTCATAGCAGGACCATACAAGGTTTTCAATCTGCCCGTCAGCTTCCCGGCCTTCCGCAGTGTCCGGATGGGCATTTTTTTTGATAAAGTGGTCAATTTCAAAGGATGTAGTCGGAAGCTCGCCCCATTTAGCTCCACAGTAAGCGCATTTACAGTTATAGATTTCGGCAAAGGATTGGTGATATGGATCCTTTCGGGTGCTGATCTTGTTATAAAAATTATGGGTTTTGGGTGAAGCTGTTAGAATTTTGCATTTCAGGGCCTGCTTTTTTTTACCTATATTTTCATAAGCAGGACAGTATTCCGTGTTCCTGTAATCGTTGGTCATAAAATCCCCTTACTCTAAACTTTGGAATATTTTAATTAAGTTATCGATATCTGCTTTTTTGAGAGCATCGTAATTTTCTGTGACGCCGTTTAAGGATTGTTCGACCCGATCGACGAGCAGCTTGTCGATTCCGGCGTTATTCTGCAGTTTCTGCGAAATATTGCGGAATATGGTAATTCGCTCGATGCTTTCGTCAATGGCCGCTTTCAGAGTTTCGCGGTAGTAGTCGCTGGCGTTTCTTCCCATCTGGCCACGGTATTTGGGAATAATGCCATACTCCTTATTCTCGCCGTTCTGTGTGATGACCAGAACCTCGATAAAGGGATATATTTTACGAAGAATAATACGGAATTCTTCTCCGGAAAACTTTCCTTCGGATCGAAGATCATTGTCAAAAAGAAATGAATCGATCAGTATAACGTTAGCTGAGGTTACGATTGGCGATTGAAGAAGACCCTCGTAGCCTTCCTGGCAGTTAAATGAAAGCTCCTGATATTCGATCTCATAGTTGTCGTTGCGGTATTCCTGTTCCAGATAGGCGGAGATTGCCTCTTCCGGATCGTTATCGATATAAACAAGTCTGATTTTTTCCATTATAGTTTATCTCCTAGCGTGAAAAGGAATTTGAACCCTTTGTTTCCGTCGATGTTCAATATTTCACCGGCCGTGTTCCTTACGGTATTGTTTACGATCCACATTCCGATTCCATGACCGTTCTTTCTGGAAGTTTCGTGGACTTCCAGAATCCGCATGGGATCCAGAATGTATTTGGGAGGCAGGCCGGCTCCGTTGTCACTGTATTCAATCTGCAGCTGTCTTCCCTGCTGAATGATACGAATATAAATATCCAGACCGTTTCTGTAATCGTTCTGTTGGACGCTGTTCAGTATCAGATTATCAAAAATGACCCAGAAAATATCTTTGGCGCTTTTATGGATAATATCCTTTTCCATATCCAGATCAATTCGGATCCAGGCATAGTCCTTCTCCCAGACATTTTTGATTTCGGTCATAAGTTTATATACATCGATTTCTTCTGGGTTGAACTGCTCTTTTTCTGATTCTGACAGCAGTACGGTCATAAAATTGACCATTTTTTTATTGAGTCTCTGGTTCTTGGCCAGAAGGCCCGGAATATTGCGGTGGATGTAGCGCTTGTTTTCTTCTGAATCGACGATATCCCAGAGCTCATACTGTTTTAGGGCGCTGATGATATAATTGACATTCTCATCCAGGCTGTTGCGGTTATTATACATATCATGTGCGATAGAAGTCGCTTTTAAGCCGGATGTTGCGAAGAGATTGAGGAGCCGTATATCATAACGGTAATGTTCTTCTTGTTCGGACATCTGCCGGCGGCTCTCTTTGTTTTCTTTCTGAAGAGTTTTAAGTTCAGCGAGGAAAGTACCCTGTTCCGGAAGGGTCAACGCAGTCAGGGATTCAGGGCTTTTCAGGACTTTTTCAATAATCTTCAGGGAAGCAGGTTCTTCCGGCGCGTTCTTTTTATTAATATGTCGGATAATGTTCTGGCGGTAGCGCTCGAAGCACTGTATGCCGGAGAGAATGAGCTGAATGAATAACTTGTACGAGTCATTCTCTTCTAATCCCTGCCGGTTAGCGAGATCGCGCAGATCGCAATTTTCTCTTTTGTCGATCACTACCTTGCCGGAGATTTGATTTTCACGTACGCGCCAGGAACCGGTAGGGTGTGAGGCTGCCGCAGGCGACATACGGGAGCGGGCGCCGAACCCGAGCCAGTCTTTCTTGCCCTCATAGGAGGAGATGCTGAAAGAGTTTCGGTAGAGAATTACGCCCTGTTCATATCGATTGTTAAGGAACCGATATTTGTACAAAAATTTATCGGCATCTACAGAGGATGGATTCTTCAGGGAAAAATACAACTCCGCATGAAAACTGCCCACCCGTTTCAGCGCTGCGGTCAGGTCGTCCTGCGTCATATCGTCGGAATAGCCAATGAGTTCGTCAACCATATTCAGCTGCAGAAGGACTTTTTTTAAGTTTATTTCCGGACAGTAGCGCATGGCTTCTTCCTTGAATTCATCCGATTCGATCTTACAGGTCATGATTTGTTTTTTGGCTGAATAGTCCAGACGGATGATACTGACGCCGTGAACTCCCAGTGTGAAATCCTGAAAGTATTTTTTGACTTCTGTTCGGGTTCCCTGGTATTCCAGCCAGATTTTCATGACATCATCATTGTAGGTTCGCGATAAGAAGTACTGCAGGTTACGCACCTTGGCGGGGGTCCAATGGTCGCGGAGATCCCTTATCACAATGCGGGTTCCATTTTCTGATCTGTCCGAACGGTCCAGAGTGCTGACATTCCAGTCGGTCTGCCACAGAATGCTTTCTTTCCCCTGCATTTTAGAGTGCAGTTCAACCTCACTTCCCAATCGTGCCAGCGCAAACCTTCCGACCCCCTTGGAGCCGGCCAGAACGCGGACGTCTTTACCGTCAGTTACGGTATAGTCTTTGTCGCTTTTGCCGATGTGCATCCAGTTTTGAATGATAGTCTGGGCGCTCATGCCAGTGCCATTATCCTCGAAGATCATCTCATTGGGATGAATCGTGATAAAGATCTCTTTGGCGCAGGCGTCAAATGCGTTTTTCACCAATTCCAGAACCGCAGATTCAGCGTTTGTAAAATTCTGAACACCAAGTATTTCAGCTATAGTACGATCCTCAATGCTATATTCCAGTTTTTTCATAAACAGTCCCCGAACAGATAAAATCAATACATCGATATCATAACATATTTTAATGGTGATTTCTACCCTTTTCCGGCAAAGTTTGGCCGTGCTTTTTTTCTTCATTCGACCTCTTCCTTTCATTCCATTGCAGAAATCTCTTATAGTTTGAAGATTTTCAAAAAGATGTTTATAAGTAGCGTATCAGGTAGGCGGCCCTATGGATAGGACTGCGGAAACGCAAGAAAATCCATATTGCATATTTCTCCCAATTCGTGTACAATATACTTTGTTAAAAAATCCACGGAATTTACGGCGGCTGCCGCACCTGACGCGGCGGGAAACGGGCTGCGAAGGCAGGCAGGCCGCCGAATAGAACGAAATCAAGGAGAACGATCATGAGCAAGAAACCAACAGTACTGATGATTCTCGACGGCTACGGCCTGAATGATAAGTGCGAGGCCAACGCTGTCTGTGAGGCGAAGACGCCGGTCATGGACCAGCTGATGAGCCAGTGCCCCTTCGTGAAGGGACAGGCAAGCGGCCTTTTCGTGGGTCTGCCGGACGGGCAGATGGGCAACTCGGAGGTTGGACACCTGAACATGGGCGCAGGGCGCATTGTGTACCAGGAACTGACCCGGATCACCAAGTCCATTCAGGACGGCGATTTCTTCGAGATCCCGGAATTTCTGACGGCGGTGGAGAACTGTAAGAAGAATGATTCTGCACTGCATATGTGGGGCCTGGTGTCCGACGGCGGCGTCCACAGCCATAATACGCATATTTACGGACTGCTGGAGCTGGCGAAGCGTCATGGCCTGAAGAAGGTGTATGTCCACTGCTTCCTGGACGGCCGCGATACGCCTCCGGCGTCCGGCAAGGAGTATGTGGAGGCGCTGGAAGCGAAGATGGCGGAGCTGGGCGTAGGCAAGGTAGCCACGGTTCAGGGACGTTTCTACGCGATGGACCGCGATAAGCGCTGGGACCGCGTGGAACGGGCCTATCACGCGCTGGTCATGGGCGAGGGGAATCCGGCGGAGAGCGCTGCGGCGGGAATCCAGGCGTCCTATGATAAGGAAGTGTTCGACGAGTTCGTGGAGCCGGTCATTGTGATGGAGGACGGCCATCCGGTGGCGACTGTGAAGGACGGCGATTCCATTATTTTCTATAACTTCCGGCCGGACCGCGCACGCGAGATCACGAGGGCGTTCTGCGACGAGGAGTTTACCGGATTTGCGCGCGGACCCAGGATGAAGAACCTGGTCTATGTCTGCTTCACGGACTATGACGATACGATCGAGAATAAGCTGGTGGCGTTTAAGAAGGAAATGGTCACCAATACCTTCGGCGAGTGGCTGGCGGCCAACGGCCTTAAGCAGGCCAGGATCGCAGAGACGGAGAAATATGCCCATGTGACGTTCTTCTTCAACGGCGGCGTGGAGGAGCCCAATGAGGGTGAGGACCGGTTCCTGATCCCGTCCCCGAAGGAGGTTCCGACCTACGATCTGAAGCCGGAGATGAGCGCGCCGGGCGTCTGCGATAAGCTGGTGGAGTGCATTAAGTCGGGCAAGTACGATGTGATCATCATCAACTTCGCGAACCCGGATATGGTGGGTCATACCGGCGTGGAGGCCGCGGCGATCAAAGCCATCGAAACGGTGGACGCCTGCGTGGGCCGCGCGGTGGAGGCGATCAAGGAGGTGGACGGCGTGATGTTCATCTGCGCCGACCACGGCAATGCGGAGCAGCTGATCGACTATGAGACCGGCGAGCCGTTCACGGCCCATACGACGAACCCGGTGCCGTTCATTCTGGTGAACGCGGATCCGTCCTACAAGCTGCGCGAGGGCGGCAAGCTGGCGGACATCGTGCCGACGCTGATCGAGCTGATGGGCATGGAGAAGCCGAAGGAAATGACCGGGGAGTCGCTGCTGGTGAAGTGAGCTGGCGGGTGGAGATAAGTTATTTGCCGGTGAATGATCTGGCCGGACTGCGGGTAATCTGCCGGTAAGTGATCCGGCGGGCGGAGCTAAGTTATTTGCCGGTAAATGATCTGGCCGGACTGCGGGTAATCTGCCGGTAAGTGATTCGGCAGGCAGCGGTAAATGGTCCGCCAGGATGCAGGCACAGACACGGCGGAAATCAAACAGAATAAGTACATGACAGAAGCTGCCGTTTCCGCGGCGGGGCGCCGGGCGCTTTCCGCGGGGCGGCAGCTTTTTGCTTACGTCAGTATGCAAGAAATGCGCCAATGACGCGTTCTTGTATTCAGGATATCCCGGAAAGCGCCCCAAGCGCGTTTAAGGGCATTTCACGCACCGGAAAATTTTGAAAAATTTTGGAAAAAACATTAGCCGTTTTGGTATATTTCGTGTATAATGAATTGCTGTATTAATATTTACAGATTATAAATGCTGTTGTTGAGGTAAACAGCAAGCCGAGGATGCGGTTGTTGAATGTTTCAAAGGGGTGTATGAGTATGCAGGTAGTGGAATTTCTGGAAAGACTGAATCCGGAGACGGAAGTGATTCTGGCTCTCTCTATGATCTTATTTGCGGGTTTTATCATGACCAGGCTGACCAACACGCTGAATATGCCGAAGGTCAGCGGCTATATTCTGGCGGGAATTCTGATCGGGCCGTACTGTCTGAATTTTATTCCGGTACATATCATCGAGGATATGGGATTTGTCAGCGACGTGGCGCTGGCTTTCATCGCGTTTGGCGTCGGAAAGTTCTTTAAGAAGGAAGTGCTGATGAGCACGGGCAGGCGGATCATCGTGATCACGGTCAGCGAGGCGCTGGGGGCTGGCGTGCTGGTCACTCTGGTACTGAAGCTGGTGTTTCGGCTGGACTGGGGATTCGCGCTGATCCTGGGCGCCATCGCCACGGCTACAGCGCCGGCCAGTACGATGATGACGATCAACCAGTACAAAGCGAAGGGTGAATTTGTCAATACGCTGCTGCAGATCGTGGCGCTGGACGACGTGGTCTGCCTTCTGGCCTTCTCCGTCGTATCAGCGGTGATCAATGGCCTGGAGGCGGGGAACCTGTCGGTTCAAGACGTGGTGGTCCCGGTCGGCTACAATGTGCTCGCTATCGGACTTGGGGTCTTCTGCGGTTATTTCTTAAGCCGCCTTCTGGTGCCGACCAGGAGCCGCGACAACAGGCTGATCCTGGCGATCGCCATGCTGATGGGACTGACGGGCTTATGCGCGGCGGTGGATATCTCGCCGCTTCTGTCGTGCATGGTGTTCGGCGCGGTTTATATCAATCTGACCCGGGACAAGAAGCTGTTCCGGCAGATGAATAACTTCACGCCGCCGGTGATGTCGCTGTTTTTCGTGGTTTCGGGGATGAATCTGGATCTGAACGCGCTGACGGCGGTGGGAAGCATCGGCGTGTGCTATTTCCTGGTGCGTATCGTTGGAAAATATCTGGGAACGTACCTGAGCTGCCTGGCGATGAAGACCAGCTCTCCGATCCGCAATTATATGGGCTTTGCGCTGATCCCACAGGCCGGCGTCGCCATTGGTCTGGCTTTTCTGGGCCAGCGGGTGCTTCCGGAGGCGACGGGGAACCTGATGCTGACGATCATTTTGGCCTCGTCGGTGCTGTATGAAATGGTGGGACCGGTCAGCGCCAAGGCGGCGCTGTTCCTGTCTGGGAGTATCCCCGGCGGCGCAGTGCCGATGCGGCAGGCGGTGACGGCGGATGGACATCTCGTGGAGGTGTCGGAGACAGACGACCTGGAAGGTTCCGCGGAAGAAGAGGATCCAGCGGCGCCTGGGACGGAAGAAGGCGAGTCGGCAGCGCGTGGCCCGGCGGCGCGTAAAGCGACGGAAACGTCCGCCGAGGAAAATGGTGAAACGGCAACAGGGGAGATGTCCGGGACGTCCGGCACAGAGGATTCCGCGGATCCGGACACGGATCAGACGGCTCCGGCGGCTCCCGCCGAAGAGAGCGAGAGCCTGACCATGGGTCTTCCTGAACTTCAGGAATACAATAAAGGCGTCGACGAGCGGGACGATTACGACGTGGAGAAGATCGTAAAGCCGCCGAAAACGAAGAAAAAGAAGAAGCACAAATAAATTACTGGTTTTCGAACAGCTTTGAATAGATCTCCTCGCTCAGCGCGTCCACATACGCCTGGTCCGGCAGGTCCCGGCCGGTGACCAGCCAGTCCTGGATGACCTGGAAACGCTTCAGGCTCAGTTCTTCTTCGGTCAGGCCGTCTTTATTGCCGATGGCGTTGTCGATATCTTCGGCGGTGTACTGGTCGGTGAACCAGTCGATCGTGATTCGGGTCTGGGCCTTTTCTTCGGCGATCTGGGGCGCCAGCTTCTTCGCGGAACTGCTGGAACGCGCGAAGACGATCAGGGAGAAGACGCCCATAACGGTCAGCGCGCCCTGGAAGATCAGTTTGGATACCGGCGCCATGGGAATATTGATAACGCCGGCCCAGCACAGGATCGAGACGATGAGGAGTGCGCCGCCTACCAACAGGAACGCGGAGGCGGAGGACTTCAGGTCGTCATACTTCTGGGACTTGTCCACGTAGACGTGAACGGGCTCAGGCGGCAGGATCGACTGTGCCTGGCGCCGGACTTCCTCTTCGAGCGCCCGGAGTTCTTCTTCGGTGGGGACGGCGTCTTCTGAGACGGTGCCGTCGGATCCATCAGAACTGTCGGAGACATTCTTCAGAACGGAGACGCCGCTTTGGAAGCCGCTGTCGTCGCCGGTTCCATCCGTTTCGATGCCGGCAGGAGATTCGGCGCTGCCGTTGTAACGGGAATCACTGGAGTGCGAAGCACTGCCGTCTTGTTCTCCGTCGGCATCATCGCCGGATTCGTCCCCGGCAGCTATGCTTTTCAGGTATTCTTCATACATGGCCTTCTCCCGGGCCAGTTCTCTGGCGCGCTCCTTCGCGCGCTCCTCGGCCATGGCCGCCTTCGCGGCTTCTTCCGATTCATATAGTGGGCCGCCGCAGTCTGTGCAGACGGTGATTCCTTCTACGAATTCCATATCGCATTTGGGACAGTATGGCATATGCGTATCTCCTTGTGTTTTTCTGGTATGCGCCGGGACGGCCGTTGGGCGGGCGTCTCTGCGTATCGGCTTTTGGCTGCGGATAAATGCGGTGCACAGGAAATGTCCATCTGCAGGAGCTTTCGCGGCTTGACAGCTTCAGGTATGAAGGAACCCCGCAGACGCTTTCCTGCGTGGGCTGTTCATTCATGGTCATTCTGACGGTTCCCGCGCCGGTATCCGCATCTTTCATCATACATCAATTTCAATTTTTCGTCCATAGAGAGTTGCATTTTTTACTTCCATTTCCCCGTAAAATGAGTTAGAATAAAAAAGTATCGTGCCTGCGGGGCTTCCCGCAACTGTGCTTAGAATGGAGATCTACCCCAAGATGGAACCAAAGAGAATGAAGACCGGCGAGCTTCTGCGCCGTTTTGCGCCGTATTACCGGCCTTATATCCTGACGCTTCTGGCGGATCTGTTCTGCGCGTCCATGACGACGGTCTGCGAGCTGGTGCTGCCGATGATCCTGCGCTACATCACGAATCAGGGCGTGGCGGACGCGGCCGCTCTGACGGTGCGGACGGTGTGCGGGATCGGACTTCTGTATTTCGCGCTGCGGATCGTGGACGCGGCGGCCAACTTCTATATGGCCTACACCGGTCATATCATGGGAGCGAAGATCGAGACCGACATGCGGCAGGATGCCTTCGAGCATCTGCAGAAGCTGTCGGACAGCTATTTTAACAATACGAAAGTGGGACAGTTAATGTCCCGGATTACCAATGATCTCTTCGATGTGACTGAATTCGCCCACCACTGTCCGGAGGAGTTTTTTATCGCGTTTGTGAAGGCGGTTGTGGCGTTCGTGATCCTGATCCGGATCCACGTGATGCTGACGGTGATCATTTTCATCATCGTGCCGGTCATGGTGGTGTGCTGCACCTATTTTAATCTGAAAATGCGGGCGGCGTTTAAGAAGCAGCGCCACCATATCGGCGAGCTGAACGCCCAGATCGAGGACAATCTTCTGGGCAACCGGGTGGTAAGGGCATTTTCCAACCAGGACATCGAGATCGAGAAGTTCCGGAGGGGCAACCAGCAGTTTCTGGAGATCAAGAGGGAAATGTACCGCTATATGGCGTCGTTCCAGGATACGGTCCGGATGTTCGACGGCGTTATGTATACGGCGGTCATCGTGGCCGGCGGCATTTTCCTGGTGAACGGGCAGATCAATTCCGGCGATCTGGTGGCGTACACGCTTTATGTGTCCACGCTTCTGACCACGATCCGGCGGATCATCGAGTTCGCGGAGCAGTTCCAGCGGGGCATGACCGGCATCGAGCGGTTCGCGGAGATCATGGACGCGAAGATCGATATTTTCGACGAGCCGGGAGCAGAGCCTTTGGGAAAGGTGGAAGGCAGCATTACCTTCGACCATGTGAGCTTTGCGTATCCGGACGATCACAATCCGGTGCTGGACGACATCAGCCTGACGATCCGGCCCGGCGAGAAGGTGGCCCTGGTGGGGCCGTCCGGCGGTGGCAAGACGACGCTGTGCAATCTGATCCCGCGGTTCTACGACACGACCTCGGGCCGGGTTCTGGTGGACGGAAAGGACATCCGGCAGGTGACGCTGGAGAGTCTGCGTACCAATATCGGCGTGGTGCAGCAGGACGTGTATCTGTTCTCCGGAACGGTCTATGAAAATATCGCCTACGGGCGGCCGGGGGCGTCCCGGGAGGAAGTCATCGAAGCCGCGAAAATGGCCGGGGCCGACGAATTCATTTCCGCGCTGAAGAACGGATACGATACGTATGTGGGCGAGCGTGGCGTGAAGCTGTCTGGCGGGCAGAAGCAGCGGATCAGCATCGCGCGGGTATTTCTGAAGAACCCGGCGATCCTGGTGCTGGACGAGGCCACCTCGGCCCTGGACAATGAGAGCGAGCATCTGGTGAACATTTCCCTGGACCGGCTGGCCCAGGGGCGGACGACGCTGACGATCGCTCACCGGCTCTCCACGATCCAGGGGGCGGACCGGATCCTGGTGCTGGCCGGGAACCGGATCGTGGAAGAGGGGAACCATCGGACGCTTCTGGAGAAGAAGGGGATGTATTACGAGCTGTACCGGATGACGCAGGCGGACGCGGGAGAGACGGAAGCGTGAAGCTGGTGATACTGCGCCGTACAGAGCGGATTCTGGGGCCGGAGCGGCGGTCAGCGGGGATTGGCTTGCGGCCGATGTCTGATAGATAGGCTGTGATCGGCAAATTAGGCCGGCATCATGCCACTGTGGTATCTGAAGCATGCGAAAATGGCGGGTACGCGACGGGGAATGCTGCTATATTAGAGTGAGAATATCTGCATACCGAAAACGGTCAGAGAAGAGAAACTTCCGGAACTTCCGGTTGTTATAAATTGAAAATGAGGAGTTACAGTTATGAAAACAGCAATCGTGACAGACAGCAACAGCGGGATCACCCAGGCGCAGGCGAAGGAGCTGGGAATCTTTGTCCTTCCGATGCCGTTTATGATCGACGGAGCCGAGTATTTCGAGGACATCAATCTGACGCAGGAGCAGTTCTATGAGAAATTAAAGAATGACAGCGATATTTCCACTTCACAGCCAACGCCGGAGTCTGTCATGGGTCTCTGGGACCGAATCCTGAAGGAATATGACGAGATCGTTCATATCCCTATGTCCAGCGGTCTCAGCAGTTCCTGCGAGACGGCCATGATGCTGGCGGAGGACTATGACGGTAAAGTTCAGGTCGTAGACAATCAGAGGATCTCCACAACCCAGCGCCAGTCGGCCATCGACGCGCTGACGCTGGCGAAGAAGGGCATGGGCGCGGCGCAGATCCGGGATATCCTGATGAGAACCAAATTTGATTCCACGATCTATATCATGCTGGATACGCTGAAGTACCTGAAAAAGGGCGGCCGGATCACGCCGGCGGCCGCGGCGCTTGGGACGCTTCTGCGGCTGAAACCGGTGCTCACGATCCAGGGGGAGAAGCTGGACGCGTTTTCCAAGGCCCGCACGATCAAACAGGCCAAGTCAACGATGATCGCGGCGATCACCCGCGACATGGCGGAGCGGTTCGGCGATACGACCGGCGAGAATACCCGTATTTGCGTGGTTCACACGGAGAACCGGGCGGCGGCGGAAGAACTGCGGGACGAAATCAAGGCGCAGTTTCCGAAGACCGGTGAGATCTATATTGACTGTCTGTCCTTAAGCGTCAGCTGCCATATCGGGCCGGGCAGTCTGGCGGTCACGGCGGAGAAGATCCTGGAAGAGACGAAGTGACGGCGGCGGAGCCGGGCAAAGAGCCGCAGGTGACGGCCGGGCGCCGGATGGCGGAGAAGTGCAGGGAACCTGACGAAAGGGAAGCATGAGACGGAAGGCTGCGGTCTGCAGGGGGAGAGGGTAAGCGTTGGCATTGCGGTTATGGAAGCTGAATTTTAGCCGGATAAAGCGGCGAACGGTCAGTATGCGCCTGCCGTTGTTTGTAATGTTCCTGCTGATGGGCGTGACGCCGATGATGCTGCAGGGACTGGTCATGGGGCGCTCTTTCAGGCGGACCCAGATCGAGGGACGCATCATTGAGGTACAGAACCAGAGCCTGATCACCAGCGACCGGCTGACCAGGGCCGAATATATGGCGGCTCCCAGCCGGGACGTGCTGCTTGACAAGGAGCTGGACACGATCGCGGATATTTTTAACGGAAGGATCGTCGTGGTGGACCGGAACTTCCGCATCGTCAAGGACACGTTCAAGCTGTCCGTGGGAAGGATCAATGTATCGGAGCCGGTGCTTCGCTGCTTTAAGGGCGAGAACAGCATCCTGCGGGAAGACGAGAAGCAGTATTTCGCGGTGACCGCGCCGATCTATGACAATACGGAGAAGCGGAACATTATCGGCGTTCTCCTGACGATCGCGTCTACGGAGAATATTCTGTCCAATGTGAACAGCGTGGAGGAGACGTCCCGGCTTTTCGTCGTGGTGGCGGCCATGGTGCAGGTTCTGGCGGGGATACTGCTTACGATCCTTTTCGTAAGGCCGTTTGAGCGGTTGCAGGTATCCCTGGACCGGATGGCGGACGGCAGTCTGGACGAGGCGGTCTCCGAGAATACATACCGGGAGACGAAGCGGATCTCCGAGGCGATCCAGAAGACCAAGACGAAGCTGCAGACGATGGACCGCTCCAGGGAGGATTTCGTGGCCAATGTATCCCACGAGCTGAAGACGCCGATCACGTCGATCCGGGTGCTGGCGGATTCGCTGATGAGCATGGAGGACGCGCCGGTGGAGCTTTACCGGGAGTTCATGTCGGATATTTCCGATGAGATCGACCGGGAGAGCAAGATCGTGGACGACCTTCTGTCGCTTGTCAAGATGGACAAATCGGTGGCGGAGCTGAATGTGGAGCAGGTGGATATCAATGTGCTGGTGCAGCAGATACTGAAACGCCTGCAGCCCATCGCGGAGAAGCGCGGGATCGAGCTGATCTACGAGAGCATCCGCGAGGTGACGGCCGACGTGGATGAGACGAAGCTGTCCCTGGCCATCAGCAATCTGGTGGAGAACGCCATCAAGTACAATATAGACGGCGGCTGGGTACGGGTGACGCTGGACGCGGATCACAAGTATTTCTATGTGAAGGTGGCGGATTCGGGCATCGGCATTCCGGAGGATGCGCAGGACAGCGTATTCGAGCGCTTTTACCGGGTGGATAAGGCGCGGTCCCGGGAGACCGGCGGTACCGGCCTGGGGCTGTCGATCACGAAAAACGTGGTGCTCATGCATTACGGAGCCATCCGTCTGCTGAGCAAGGAAGGCGAAGGATCCACATTTACGGTGCGGATCCCGTTAACCTATATATACTAGAGGAGGCAGGGTTATGAGATACAGGTTATCAATCGCCGCCTGGCTTCTTCTTATAGTCGGGCTGACGGCCTGCCGGGCGGGAGAAAGCGGACAGGCAGAGTACGCCGCTACCTACCGGATCTATTATCTGAACAGCAGTATGACGGCGCTTTCGCCTCAGGAGTACGGGACGGATACGGTGATCGGAGACCAGGTGATCAGGGAGCTGATGCAGCAGTTCCTGACGGCGCCCAACGATGTGGAGAATCAGGTGGCGCTTTCCAGCGCGGTGAATTACCTGGGCTTCGAGCAGGAGGACCGGGTGCTGAAGCTGTATTTTGACGCCGGGTACAGCAATCATACGGTCATGGATCCGACCAGGGAGATCCTGTGCCGGGCGGCGCTGACGAAGACGATGACGCAGATCGACGGTATCGATTACATTTCCATCTATGCGGGCGACCAGCCGCTCCTGAACGGGGACGGCAATCCGGTAGGGCTTCTGGCGGATACGGATTTCATCGAAAGCATCAGCGATGTGAATACCTTTGAGAGAAGCAGCCTGAAGCTGTTTTTCGCCGATGAGACGGGAAGCCGGCTGGTGGCGGAGGAACGGGAGGTAGTCCATTCCATCAACACGTCTCTGGAGAGACTGGTGGTCGAGGAAGTGCTTAAGGGACCGCAGCTGGAGGGGAGATACGCCGTGGTGCCTTCGGATGTGAAGCTTCTGAACCTGTCGGTGAATGAAAATGTGTGCTATATTAACTTCGACGCGTCGTTTCTGAACAGTCTGGCAGAGGTGAAGGAGTACATACCGATCTATGCGATCGTGAATTCGCTGTGCCAGCTGCCCACGGTGTCGCGGGTGCAGTTCACGGTGAACGGATCGTCGGATGTGATGTTTCGGGATGCGATCTCGCTGAATACCCAATTTGAGAAGGACATGGAGATCGGGGAGGAAAATGAATAATTGAAACGGCCACTGGTATACGCAGCAGGGGGATTCGTACTTGGAGAGGTATGGCTGTTGCTGCCCGTGGAAATGAAGGCGGTGGTTCCGGCGCTTGTGATGGCCGGGGTCTTCTGCCTGTGGAAAAAACGAAGAGAACGCGGATATGTAAATGCGAGCGGCAGGAGCCTGATACGGTGGTTTCTGCCGCTTTTCTGTTTCGCGCTGCTGGGCGCGGGAAGGCTTTGGGCGGATGAGCGGCTTTCCGCGCGGTGCGGCGGGCAGATCGCGGAGCTGGAGGGGATCACGCTTAAGGCGGAAGGCACCCTGGACGATGTGGGGGCCGGTAAGGAAGGCAGCTACGCGGCGGTTCTGACGCTGTCGGATGTGGCGCTTTATGCGCGGGGAGAGAAGCGGGAGTTTGACGGGGATGTGCTGGTGTATCTGGATGAGGTTCCGGAGGAGTCTGGTGCATTCGGTGGACAGACGGCGGGAAATGCGGAGAAGGGAGCGGCGCGGACCGGCGGACTGCGGGTCAGCATGCGCGTTTCGGTGTGGGGAGAGCTGGAGACCATGGGCCGCGCCACCAATCCGGGACAGTTCGATTTTGGCAAATACTATCATGCGCTGGGGATCGAAGGGCGGATGTTCGGGGAAAACCTGCAGACGGCCGGAGACGAGTACTCTCCGTATCTGGACGGGATCTTTCGTTTAAAATGCCGGGCCGGGCAGATTCTTACGGATCTGTGCGGGGCAGACAGCGGCGACGCGGGCGTTTTCGCGGCCGTTGTGCTGGGGGATAAGACCGCGCTGGCGTCCGACGTGAGGGAGCTTTACCAGAGAAATGGGATCGCCCATCTGCTGGCTGTCAGCGGTCTTCATATCTCTCTGATCGGAATGGGCTTCTACCGGCTTTTGAGACGGCGTGCGGGACTGGGATTTGAAACGGCCGGCGCACTGGCGGCGGCTGTGACGGTCAGCTACGGGATACTGACCGGAGGCTCGGCCAGCGTGGTACGCGCCGTGGTCATGGTGTGCATGCAGATCCTGGCGGATAAACTGGGGCGGACCTACGATCTGCTTTCGGCGATGGCCCTGGCCGCGGTGCTGCTGCTTGCGGAATCGCCGTCGCTGCTTTTTCAGGCCGGATTCCAGCTGTCCTTCGGGGCGGTATTGGCGATCGGAGCCGTCTGCCCGGTGCTGGAGGCGTGGACGGGCGTCGGACGCGGCGGGGCGGAAGGCAGCCGCAGCGGAGCAGCGGGTGGCCGCGGCACGGCGGAAGGCGGATCCGGCGGGAGCAGGTTCGGGCAGACCGTTCTCCTGGCGCTTGTGATCCAGGTGGTGACGCTGCCGGTTACGGCGTACCATTTCTATGAATATCCGGTCTACGGGATCGTGCTGAATCTTCTGGTGATCCCGCTTATGGGCTATGTGCTGGTATCGGGGCTTGCGGGGATCGCGCTTGGCGCAGCGTGGCTTCCTGCGGGACGCTTCGCCATCGGGACCGGGCACTATATCCTGCGGCTTTATGAATGGCTCTGCCGTGTATTTGAGACTCTGCCGAAAGCGGTGCAGATCGTGGGGCGTCCCCGGATGGGACAGATCGTCGTGTATGCGGCGGCGTGGTGTCTGCTGCTCGCCCATGCGGCGCAGCGTATGGAGAAGGAACGGGCCGGTTCGGAGGGAGAGCCCGTGCCGGGGAGGAAGACGGCGGGAAGGCTGCGTCTGGCGATGCTGGCCGTCTGCTTCTGCGCGGGATACCGGCTCCTGCAGGCGCTGCCGGCTGCCGGGCTTCGGGCTGTATTTCTGGATGTGGGACAGGGCGACGGAATCTGTCTCGAGAGCAGCGGGATGGTGATCCTGGCGGACTGCGGGAGCACGTCGGAGAAGAACCTGGGGGACCAGGTTCTGGAGCCGTATCTGAAGAGCCGGGGGATCAGCCGGGTCGACTATGCGGTGGTGAGCCACGGGGACGAGGATCATATTTCCGGACTCCGGTATCTGCTGGAGTCGGACTGCGGGATCGCGGTCGGTACGCTGGTGCTGCCGCAGCTGGCGGAAGGCGATGAGAAATACGGGGAGCTTGAGAGGCTGGCGGAGGCAGCGGGAACCGGCCTGATCCGGATGAAAGCCGGTGACCGGATCGGTACCGCCGATCAAAATCTGCAGATTACATGCCTGTATGCCGGCGATCCGGGTTACAGGGAGGATACGAACGATCATTCGCTGCTTCTTGAAGTCTCCTATGACAGAGCGGGGATCCTGCTGACCGGTGATATGAGCGCGGAAGGGGAGAGACGGTGGATGGAAGGAGTGAGGGGAAACGGCGGGCCTTCCGGTTCCGGGGACGCCGGTGCGTCCGGCGCGCCGGGCGGTGCGGCGGGAGCTTCCGGATCGGCCGTAGGCCTTACCGGTCCGGTTCAGCTTCTTAAGGTGGCCCATCATGGTTCCGGCCGTTCCAGCAGCAGTGAATTCCTGAAATATACGGATCCGGCCTGGGCGGTTATCTCCTGCGGCGCGAATAACCGGTACGGCCATCCGGGAGAGGACACGATGGAGCGGCTAAAGGCCTGCGGGATCCAGCCATTTCTCACGATGGACAGCGGAGCGGTGACGGTAACTACGGATGGAGAGAGGATGACGGTGCAGACGTTTCTGGAGGGAAAATGATCGGATTTTTATAAAGAATTTCCTTGCATTTTCATGGGCTATCCTATATACTGTATAGCGGCTGTGCGGGCGGCGGGGGAACCACCGGGAGCTGCGGCAACGAATTTCAGTAATATGCAAGGAGGAAGTACAGATGGTAAGAGCAATCGTAGGAGCCAACTGGGGCGATGAGGGAAAAGGCAAGATCACGGATATGCTGGCCAGGGAATCCGATATCATTATCCGGTTCCAGGGAGGCAGCAACGCCGGCCACACCATTATCAATGAATACGGCAAGTTCGCTCTGCACCTGCTTCCGTCCGGCGTATTTTACAGCCATACCACCAGCATCATCGGCAACGGCGTGGCGCTGAATATTCCGTATCTGCTTAACGAGCTTCAGTCCCTGGTGGACCGCGGCGTGCCGAAACCCCGGATCCTGGTCTCCGACCGGGCCCAGATCCTGATGCCGTACCATGTGCTTTTCGACACCTATGAGGAAGCGCGTCTGGCCGGGAAATCGTTCGGCTCCACCAAGTCCGGCATCGCGCCGTTCTATTCGGACAAATACGCGAAGATCGGTTTCCAGGTCAGCGAACTGTTTGATGAGGAGACGCTGAAGGAGAAGGTGGAGAGAGTCTGCGAGCTGAAGAACGTGATGCTGGAGCATCTGTACCATCAGCCGAAGATCGATCCCGCGGAGCTTCTGAACACGCTCCATGAGTACCGCGATGGGATCGCACCCTATGTCTGCGACGTGAGCGCGTACCTGGCGGAGGCGATTAAGGAAGGGAAGAATATTCTTCTGGAGGGCCAGCTTGGTTCCCTGAAGGATCCGGATCACGGCATTTATCCGATGGTGACGTCCTCTTCGACGCTGGCAGCTTTCGGCGCCATCGGCGCGGGGATACCGCCCTATGAGATCAGGAATATCACGGCGGTGGTGAAGGCGTATTCCAGCGCTGTGGGCGCGGGCGCGTTCGTCAGCGAGATCTTCGGCGGCGAGGCCGACGAACTGCGGCGGCGCGGCGGCGACGGCGGCGAGTTCGGCGCGACCACGGGACGGCCGAGGCGCATGGGGTGGTTCGACGCGGTGGCGACCCGCTATGGCTGCCGGATCCAGGGCGCGACGGAGGCGGTCCTGACGGTTCTCGACGTTTTGGGTTATCTGGATGAGCTGCCGGTTTGCGTGGGGTATGAGATCGACGGCGTGGTGACGAAGGATTTCCCGACGACGGTGAAGCTGGAGAAGGCGAAGCCGGTCTATGTGAAGCTTCCGGGATGGAAGTGCGAGATCCGCGGCATTAAGAAGTATGAGGATCTGCCGGAGAACTGCCGGAATTACATCGAATTTATCGAGAAGGAGATCGGAACGCCCATCACGATGGTGTCGAATGGGCCGGGGCGGGATGAGATCATTTACCGGGAGCGGTAGGGGATGAATAGATAATAGATGTTCTGGAAGGATTGTGAGTTGAAAACAGAATAGATGTTATGTGTAAAGGGCTGCCGCGTCGAATAAGGATGTGACAGTCCTTTTCGGTATTGAGAATTGGAATGAGGGAAAATTTGTATTCCAATGTCTGATGGGATATGATATACTTAAATAAAGAAATGGAGGATCGGTATGCGGATTTATCTGGATAATTGCTGTTTTAATAGACCGTTTGATGATCAGTCGCAGATGAGAATATTTCTTGAGGCACAGGCAAAACTATATGTTCAGTCGAGAATACGAGAAGGAATTTATGATCTGGCATGGTCATATATTTTGGATTATGAAAATGAGAAGAATCCATTTGCAGAGAAACGTCTGGCAATTCAACCATGGAAAAAGATCGCAAAAATTGATATTTCAGAAGAAACAGAAGATATTCTTAACTATGCAGAATCTCTTACGGAACGTGGAGTTAAGGCATTTGATGCATTGCATATTTCCTGTGCTGTTGCTGCAGAATGTAAATATTTTCTGACAACAGATAAAAAGTTGCTAAACATCCATATAGAAGAACTTCAGATTGTTAATCCGATTACTTTTGTCAACGAAATGGAGGCATGACCATGAAAACAGATACGATCGTAAAGCAGGAAGGCATGAAAGCGTTGATAAATCATCTTGGCTATGTAGATGCAGAGAGATTTATCATATTGATTACGAAAGAACCTTTTGATTATACGGAATGGAGAAGACAGAATTTGGAAAATGATTTGTCTGTCCGTGAACTCAGTGATAAAGCTATGGCATTTTCTAAATTACATTAATATGCAAAAATTCTGCCATTAGGGCAGAATTTTTGTGTATATAATACGGCTTTGTAGAAAAAGGAAGCGGCTATTTTTCCTGGTTTTTGTTTTTTGTGTCCTGGGGATCCTTTCCGCTTCCACTGATCTGCCTGGTGATCACGAGAAAGCCGTAAATCACCGCAGGCACCACGATCGTGCAGAACAGGGCCGCCATAAGGCAGCTTTTGGCAAACGGACTGTCGATCAGGGCGAAGACGATGGTGGCCGCGTACAGGCACGCGATCAATACCAGAGCGATGATTGCCAGGATCCGCCGGGGGGTCATTTTGTTCATGTTGTTTTCTTCTTGCTTTTTGCTCATCTGGCAGTTCCTCCGGAATTTCCCTGATAGGGTTGTATGGTCTACTAAATTAAGGATGGCTTTAAAACGTCGGGCTTCAGGCGTCTTCCGCCAGCGTCTCCCAATTTTTGTAAAGAGTCTCCAGCTGTGTTTTGATCTCTTCTTTTTCTTTGTTGATCTCCAGAAGCCTCGCCACATCGGTGGCAACCTCCGGCTGTGACAGAAGTTCATCGAGCTGACTGTCACGTTCTTCCAGAGACGCGATGGCGTCCTCTGTCTTCTTTAAGTCATTCTGGCGCTTGCGCTGCCGGGCCTGTTCTTCCTTCTTCGCCTGCCAGGATTGCCGGGAACTGGTGTCAGAGCCGGCGGAGGATGAAGATGAGGATGAGGAAACGGCGGCCCACGGAGTGGCGTTATAGGCGGTGGCAGCTGCTGCGGTCTGTTCTCGGGATATCCGCTTTCGGGATATTTGTTCTGGAGAACTGGCGGACGTAACGGACTGCCCCGACGGGTTGTGCGAGAAAGCCGTCTGCCCCGGCCGGTCCGATGATCCATTTCCTGCGTTTGAACCGTTACCGCCCAGATACAGCTGCGCCATCAGATCCCGTTTCTCCAGATAATAATCGTAATTCCCAATATAATTGATAAACTGCTCCCCGGCCAGCTCCAGGATCCGTGTCGCGGTCCGGTTGATAAAATACCGGTCATGGGAGACGTAGAGCACCGTCCCGGTGTAATGGTTCAGAGCGTCCTCCAGAATCTCTTTGGAGGTGATGTCAAGGTGGTTCGTCGGCTCGTCCAGGATCAGGAAATTGGCTGGCGCCAGCATCAGCTTCGCCAGCGATACGCGGCCCCGCTCGCCGCCGCTTAAATCACCGATCCGCTTGAACACGTCGTCGCCGGTGAAGAGGAAGGCGGCCAGGATGCTGCGGACCTTCGTGTTGTTCATCTCCGGGTAGGCGTCCTGCAGTTCGTCGAACAGGGTCTTCTCCATGTGGAGTACCTGGTAGTCCTGGTCGTAGTAGGCAATGCTTACCCGGGAACCCAGCGTGATCTCGCCCGCGTCGGCGGGGAGAAGCTGATTAATGATCTTAAGGAGCGTGGTCTTGCCGGTTCCGTTATCGCCGATGATGGCCACCCGTTCTCCGCGGCGGATGTCGATATCCACATGGGAGAAAAGGCGGTTGCTGCCGAAGGCTTTGGAAAGGTTACGGATGGTCAATACGTCCTCGCCGCTTACGGTATCCGGCTCCAGCCGCAGATTCATCTCATCGTTGATCTCCGCCGGCTTGTCCAGCACGTCGATCCTGGAGAGCATTTTCTCGCGGCTCTCGGCCCGTTTGATGGATTTCTCCCGGTTGAAGGAGCGGAGCTTGCGGATCACCTCCTCCTGGTGGCGGATCTCCTGCTGCTGGTTCAGGTAAGCTTTCATCTGGGCTTCGCGAACCAGGGCTTTTTTCTGGCTGTATGCGGTGTAATTGCCCGGATAGACGCTGCTGTGTCCATTCTCCAGCTCAATGATCTTCGTGGCGATCTTGTCCAGGAAATATCGGTCGTGGGCCACGATGATGACCGCGCCCTTGTAGTTCAGCAGGTAATTCTCCAGCCAGGCGATGCTGCTCATGTCCAGGTGGTTGGTGGGCTCGTCCAGGAGAATGATGTCGGGCCGGGAGAGCAGGAGCTTACCGAGGGAGACGCGGGTCTTCTGGCCGCCGCTTAAGGTGGAGATTTCCCGCGGGAAATCTTCCTCGGTAAAACCGAGGCCTTTCAGCACGCCGACGATCTCGCTGCGGTAACTATAACCTTCGGCAAGTTCAAACTCATGGGTTAAGCGGGTATAGGTTTCAAGCATCTGATCCAGTTCGTCGCCGGTCACATGCTTCATCTGCTGTTCCAGACTGCGGATCCGTTCCTCCAGCTCGATGACGGGCCGCTTTACTTCCAGAAGTTCGTCGTAAATGCTCCGGTGGCTGGTCAGATCCTGGTGCTGGGCCAGATAGCCCAGGGTTCTGCCTTTGGCAAGAACGGCCTGGCCTAAGTCCGGCTCCATTTCTCCGACGATGATGCGCAGGAGCGTGGTCTTGCCGGCACCGTTGATGCCGACGATGGCGGCCTTCTCGTAGTCTTCTATATGGAATGAAATGTCGTCCAGTACCACACCGGTCGGAAATGCTTTCGAGATGTGGCTGCATGAGAGGATCATAGCGGTCTCCTTGTGTAGGAAAATGGTGGGTAGGGCAGCTGCCTGTATGGGGGAGGCAGGAGGGCTGCAGGGGAAGGTGGCGGCCTGCCTGCGCCGGGGGCGCAGGGACGGCTGCGAGGGGGCGGAGTAGGCAGTGTATCTGCCTGCGTCCTGCGGACGCAGGCAGCACGGGCGTACCGCCCTATGCGTCTTCACTTACGGGCAGGCTCGTACAAGCAAGCTTGCGTCGCCTGCCCGCAAGCGAAGACGCGCACTGCAGCATGGGTATAGTATAATATGAAACCTGGAAACTTTCAATCCCGTAAATTCCGCGGATATCCCAGTTACCGTTTTTGTGCAAAAATTCCTTTGACGAAGGCCGGAATTTCGGGTAAAATAAATGCAGAATCAGCGTGTGGCACTCTGTGCGTAAGTCCAGCAAATGCCGCGCGCTGTTTTATTTATTATTACATCCGTATACAGGCGAATGCTGGTGCCGCGTATCCGGTGTTATATCCGTATGCAAAAACATGTTATGCAGGATAGAAACTGCGCAGGCAGTGTTCATCCGGCGCGGCGGCTTGCTATCGTTTACGGGAATAAGGCAGAAGTAAAGTAGAAATAAAGCAGAAATAAAGCAGGAGGTATAGCGATGTATCAGGTTGGCGAGAAAATCATTTACGGCACCACGGGGGTGTGCGAGATCAAGGCGATCGGCCCGCTGAACATGGAGGCGGCCCGGAAGGGAGTCGATTATTATACGCTGGTTCCGGTGTACCAGGACGGGATCATTTTTGCGCCTGTTGACACGACGGTTCCGATTCGTCCGGTTCTGACGGAGCAGCAGGCTCTTTCTCTGATCCGTAAGATCCCTGCGATCGAGGAAGATGTCATTGAGAACAATAATCCCCGCCTTCTCAGCGAACACTATCAGGTCTATCTAAAGAGCGGCGACTGCACGGATCTGCTCCGGCTGATCCGCGCCATATACGCCAAGGGGCGCAGAGCGGCGCAGCGCGGAAAGCACCTGGGACAGGTGGACCGGAACAGCATGGAACGCGCGGAGAAGCTGCTTCACAGCGAACTGGCCTGCGCGCTGGGGATCCGGCCGGATGAGGTCAGCGGATTTATCGCGCGGACGCTGGAAGGGTGACGGCGACGTGCCGGATGTTTTTTCTCAGACGTTATTTTTGCGGATTGCAGGTTGCCTTACTGTCTTCTCTGTGCTATACTGAACTTGCTGGTATTTCATATATCTAAGGATCTGTTTTCATCCGGATCATTCTCCGGCGGATTCCATGAAGATGTACGATTTTTGAAAAGCAAGACAATGATAGCGCAGAGGAGGAGTTGTATGGGGGTAATCAACACAGAAGTAAACGCGATGCTGGAGAGGCCGGCTGTATTTGCTGACCTTGTCAACGGACTGCTCCATGGGGGCGAGCAGGTGCTACGGCCGGAGGATCTGACGCCGCTTCCGCTCCGGTACGGGGTTATCGTAGAGGAAGACGGCCGCAGGAGAGCGGTCGAGAAGACTGGCGACGTGCGGATGAAAGCGGAAAATGATATTTATTCGGTCACATTTTTCGGTGAGGCGCAGACGAAAGTGGACTATGGGATGCCGGTCCGCAATATGCTTTACGACGCTTTGGAGTATCACCGACAGGTCCGGGAGATGGAGAAAGGACACAGGGAGAGAGGGGAGCTGAAAAGTTCAGAGGAAATGATGTCGGGCGTTACGAAAGAAGACAGGCTGAGACCAGTGGTGAACTTGGTATTGTATATGGGAAAGGAATGGGACGGCAGCAAGAGTCTGCATGAAATGCTGAGGGTGAACCGTGAGAATGAGGAAGTAAAGGAACTGCTTCCGTTCGTGGCGGATTATCGTCTGAATATCGTCCCGGTCAGGGCGATACAAAATCCAGAAAGCTACAAAAGCTGTTTACAGCACATTTTTTATATGTTAAGATTTAATGAGGATAAAGAAAAGTTGTATAATTATGTAAATACACATAGAGAAGAATTAGATCGCATGGACAGCGTGGAGATGTCGGCGGCGTTTGCGATGCTTGGGGAACGGAAGAGATTGAGGAAACTGGTGAGCCGGCAGAAGAAGGAAGGGAAGGAGATCGGTATGTGCAAGGCAATCGATGACTTGATATTGGACGGAGAGAAGCGCGGCCGTGAGCAGGGCGAGCGGATCGGAGAGAAGCGCGGCCAGGAGCGGCTGGCGCGTCTGATCGTTGCATTGTCGGAAAATCACAAGGACGACCTGATCATAAAGGCGGCTTCCGACAGAACCTTTCGAAGAAAACTTTTTAAAGAATACAATCTGTAGATTGAACCCTGCGGGTTCCTCCGCAGGATTCAGGCTGTAGACAAAGCCGGTGCCGAAGATTGGCGCCGGCATTTTTTTGCTGTTGGCGCATGCTGCGGATGCCATAAAGGTACTGAAAATGAAAGACAACGGTTTTTGGGCGGGAATAAAAAAATTTGAAAAAAGTACTTGACAATCGCCACGAGTTAGCGTATGATAACGCTGAAAATGATAATCAATTTCAAATCAGAAAGGAATGAGATTATGCCGTTAGCGATGGTCATGGCAGGCGAGACAAGGACGATCTGCGAATTCAAGGGGAATGAAGAGATGAAAAGGCATCTGCAGGATCTCGGCTTCACCAGGGGCGAGAAGGTGCGCGTCATGGGCGAGAATCCCAGCGGTCTGATCCTGATGGTGAAGGGCGTGAAGCTGGCGCTGAACCGAGGGCTTGCCAACCGGATCATGGTGGAAGACTGACGGGAGAATGGCGGCAGGGGGATCTGGGAAGTATGAGAGCGGACAGATTATCATCGGAAGGAGAATAAACGTATGACACTCAGGGAATTAAAGCCCGGACAGCAGGGCAGAGTGACTTCGGTCGGCACCTCCGGCAGTATGAAGCGCCGGATCATGGACATGGGCGTGACGCCCGGCGTTGAGATCAAGGTGATCAAGGTAGCGCCTCTGGGCGACCCGATCGAGGTGAATGTGAGAGGATATGAGCTGAGCCTGCGGAAGGACGAAGCGGCGCAGATCGTAGTGGAAGCGTAAGCGTTTCGGACGAATGCGGCTGCGTTTGGCGGAAGGTGAGCAGTGTCTGTACGGCGGTGATTGTGCGGCAAGAGAGCAATGTTCGTACAATGAGGCTGGTGAGAAGAGGTGTCCGCGGGACGGAACGGCATTCGTGGGGGGAGCAGTTTTCAGATAGAAGGTATGAGAGAGGGGAGGTATGAAACCTGCCCATTTTTAAGGGATGACAGTTAGTTGATACTAACCCCAAGACCATTAACCCGGACTCGAACATACGATAGAATCGGTCAGCAGTGTCCGGTTTTTAAAAGACCCATGGTTAGCGGAATCTAACCGAAAAGCAGGGATTCCCAGGTGAAAGCAGGGATTCCCGGTCGAAAGACACCGGGCCGGCTGCGATCCGGACATCAGCGTCTTGGACATCAGAACAGAAAAAAGAGGAGAGAAAAGTCATGAGCATCACCATCGCCCTCGCGGGCAACCCAAACTGTGGCAAGACCACATTATTCAATGAGATCACAGGCGCCAGACAGCACGTCGGCAACTGGCCCGGCGTCACCGTCGAGAAGAAGGACGGCGTCTACCGGAAAGATAAGAACGTGACGATCCTGGATCTTCCGGGCACCTATTCCCTGTCGCCGTATTCCGCGGAGGAGATCATCGCCAGGGACTGCATCGTGAAGGAGCGTCCCGACGCGGTCATCAATATCGTGGACGGCACCAGCATCGAGCGCAACCTTTATCTGACATTACAGGTTATAGAGACAAGGATACCGACTGTTGTCGCCATGAACATGATGGACGAAGTGGAAAGCCGCGGCGATAAAATTGACTGCGCGAAGCTTTCAAAGATCCTCGGCGTGCCGGTGGTTCCCATCGTGGCGAGAAACGGTAAGGGCCTGGATGAACTTATGAAAGCAGCCATCGCCGTGGCGAACGGAAAGCAGAAGCCGAATCAGCTTCCGGTATTCGACCGGGGACTGACCGATGCGATCCACGCGGTGGCGGACGTGCTGGGCGACGCCGGAGATGACGAGAACCAGTGGAAGGCCATCAAGCTGGTGGAGAACGACGAGATTATCGCCGCCACGGTTCCGGCCGCGAAGAAATCCGCGGTTGACGCGCTGGTACAGGCGGCCAATAAAGATGCCGGCGGCGACGCCGAGGCGAAGATCGCTGACTGCCGCTACCAGTACATATCGAAGCTGGTGAAGGATTGTGTGAAAAAGAGTGTGAAAGGCAGCCAGGAGACCAAATCCGACAAGCTGGATAAGATCCTGACCAACCGGATCCTGGCGCTGCCGATCTTCGCGGCGATCATGTATATCCTGTTCGCCTGCACCTTCAGCGAGAACTTCCTGTTCATTCCGGGACTTCCCAGCCCCGGCCAATGGCTGGCCGGCGTTGTGGAGACGGTCTGGGGGATCCTGCAGGACGCCGTGGTCGGTCTGGTGGAAGGCATCGGCGCTTCGGATTGGGCGGTGGGCCTGGTCAGCAGCTGCCTGGACGGTATCGGAGCCGTGGCCGGTTTCCTGCCGTTGGTGCTTGTATTGTTCCTGCTGATGTCTTTTTTGGAGGACAGCGGCTATATGGCCCGCGTCGCCTTCGTCATGGACCGGATCTTCCGGCATTTCGGCTTAAGCGGCCGATCCTTCATCCCGATGCTGATGGGCTTCGGCTGCTCGGTTCCCGCATTGATGGCATCCAGGACGCTGGAGAGCGATAAGGACCGCAAGATCACGATGATGATCACGCCGTTCATGTCCTGCGGCGCCAAGCTGCCGATCTACCTGATGTTCGCGACCACGCTGTTCGTGGACAGCAACCAGACGCTGGTGGTATTTTCCATCTACATGCTGGGCATCGTCGTCGTCATCATCGGTGCGCTTCTGTTAAATAAATTCGCCTTCAAGGCGGAGACGTCCAATTTCATCATGGAACTGCCCCAGTACCGGATCCCGACCCTCCGAAGCGTCCTGATCCACGCCTGGGAGAAGGTGAAAGGCTTTGCCATCAAGGCCGGTACCGTGATCTTCGCGTCCACCGTGCTGATCTGGTTCCTGTCAAGCTTCAACCTGAGCGGTATGTGCGATATGGAGGAGAGCTTCCTGGCTGCCTTCGGCAACGCGATCAAATGGATCTTCGCTCCGCTTGGCTGGGCCGACTGGAGAGCCAGCGTGGGCGTCGTCACCGGCTGGATCGCCAAGGAAAATATCGTCGCTACCTTCGGACAGCTGTTCGGCGGCGTCAGCGACGAGGTCGTGGAGGCCGTCATGGCCGGCGAGGAGGCGCTTCCCGCGATCAGCGAAGTATTTACCAAGGTGAGCGCTTACTCCTACATGGCTTTCAACCTGCTGTGCATGCCGTGCTTCGCAGCGGTCGGCGCGATCCGGCGCGAGATGGGTTCCTGGAAATGGACCCTGCGGGCGGTCGCGTTCCAGATGTGCACCGCGTATGTGGTGGCGCTTCTGATCAATCTGATCGGGAACCTTCTGTTCTGACATTTTCTTATACTTGCCATAGTGAATACCTTACATGTGCCGGAGGCCGGCGGGCGGTGAAGAACCGTTCCGCCGGTCTTTGGCGTGCCCCGTCCGGAGCCGGAGCAGGCACCGGCGAACCGATATTCAGAACAAAATAGTCATGATTGATAAAAAATGGCAGTCTTTTCACGCGAATATGAACATTTTGACGCTCACAGAACATTTTGTCAGTTGAAAATGCAGATTGCCGGATTATATACTGAATTTATCGCGATGAAGCACAGATATATCTGATTGCATTGAAACAGACCGGTTATATCGGGCCGTGGTTGCAAGGGCAGAAAGGAGGGGCAAATGGATGGTAAAGGCGAGACTGGTCAGAGGATTGTACGTGGTTTTTACGGAACTTGCAGAGAAGGAGATCCTGGGAGCGTCCGGCCATTGTCCTCTGCTGATCGATCTTGCCTGGAAAGAGTAAAAGGATTTCGCCGGACGAAAAAGCTGCCGCCGCGGCTGCCGGATCCCGGCGTAAATCGGGGGAACTTGGGGAAAGGAGGTATTCTCAATGCTTCACAGGAAAAAAACTGGGAACGGAGAAACGGAGGTGATAAAGAAGAAAAAATACGGCAGAGGGATCGTAAAGGAAAATCTGCAGGTATACGCGCTGATGCTGCCGACGCTCTTGCTGATCTTTACGTTTTGCTATCTTCCGATGTACGGAGTGATCATCGCGTTCCAGGATTATGTGCCGGGAGCGGCATTTTGGGGAAGCGATGTAAAATGGGTGGGACTTAAGTGGTTTAAGCAGTTTATCGGGGGACATTATTTCCAGAGACTGCTGAAAAATACGGTGACGCTGAGTATTCTGGAATTGATTTTCGGCTTTACCGCTCCGATCCTGTTTGCGCTTTTGCTGGATCAGATCCGGCATCTCCGCTTCAAGAAGTTCGTACAGACGGCCAGCTATATGCCCTATTTTATCTCTACGGTCGTCGTAGCGGGCATGGTGATCTCCTTTACGGATGTCAACGGCCTGATCACGAATATGCTGACGGCGCTGGGATTTCCGAGACAGAACTGGCGCGTCAATTCGGCGGCGTTTCCCTGGATCTATACATTTACCAATGTATGGAAAAGCTTTGGCTTTGGGAGCATATTGTACTGTTCCGTCATATCGTCCATCGATCCGGGACTCTACGAGGCCGCCAAGCTGGACGGAGCCAACCGCTGGCAGCAGGCGTGGCACATTACGCTGCCGGGAATCAAGGCGGTGATCGCGATCAAGCTGATTACGACGGTAGGTTCCATCCTGTCGGTGAACTCGAATTTTATTCTTCTTTATTACACGCCGGCGACTTACGATGTGGCCGACGTTATCGGGACATATACATACCGGCTGGGGATTCTGGAGGGAAAGTACAGTTATACGACGGCCGCGGGAGTGTTCACTTCGGTCATCGCGTTCGCGCTTACATATCTGGCGAATAAAGTCAGCAACAAGCTGGCGGACGTAGGATTATGGTAGGTACAGGGGGTTGGAGATGAAAAAGAAAAATAAGATCCGCGAGGGAAATCCTGCGATCACTGTACTTTTATACATAGCGGCAGGAGCGGTGGCGTTTATCACGTTTTATCCGATGTATTATGTGCTGATTCTGTCGCTGAGCGAACCGCAGTTCGCGGCTACCATGAAGGTATATACCTGGCCGAAGGGATTTAATTCGGTAGCCTACGAGATTCTGGTGAAGGACGCAAAGATGTGGAGGGCCTACGCCAATACATTTCTGTATGTTGTGTCTAACACGGTACTGGTGGTGACGACCTGTACGCTGGTGGCTTACGGGCTGAGTTATAAGAATCTGATCGGCAGGAAGTTTCTTACGATGTTTTTGCTGGTCCCGATGTATTTTTCGGGAGGAATGATCCCGCATTTTTTGCTGATCATGAAGCTGGGCCTTTATGACAGCCCGCTGTCCCAGATCATACCGGCGGCGTTTTCCATATGGGATATTATTCTGGTCCGGTCGTTTTTCCGGACAATTCCGGATTCGCTGGTGGACGCGGCCAAGATCGACGGCGCGGGCATTCTGCAGGTGCTGACCAATGTGTTTTTGCCTTTAGGCAAACCAATCTTCGCGGTGATCGCGGTGTATACCATCGTCGGGACCTGGAACAGCTGGTTCAACGCGATGATCTATCTGCCGCATACCGACTGGCAGCCTCTGCAGCTTCATCTGAGGCGCGTGCTGGTGTCGTCATCCCAGATGCTTTCGCAGGTCATGGATCAGGCGGCGGCCAAGGAGGCGGCAGCAAAAGCGCTTTCTAACGCGCAGCTTCAGTATGCGATGATCATATTTACATCGCTTCCGGTTCTGGCGGCGTACCCGTTCTTTCAGCGGTATTTTGTAAAGGGAATGGTTTTGGGATCTCTGAAAGAATAAAAATGATGATTTATGAAAGATTATGTCTGGTCATTTATGAGAAAAAAATATATGATTAAAATTACAGGAGGGGACATCATGAAAAAAGAAAAAGTTTTGGCTGTTATACTGGCGGCGGCAATGACAATGGGGCTGGCGGCCTGCGGTTCCGGGGAGAGCGCGAAGACTACGACGGCCCAGACCACGGCGGCATCCACGACTGCGGCGGCAGCGCAGGAAGAGGCGGCCGCGGAGACGACCACGCAGGCGGAGCCGAAAGAGCCGGATGTCATTCGGATTTTAGGCGTGGACGGTTCGGGTACGGATACGGACGGCAGAGTCGTCTATCTGTCGGACTGGGTGAACGGCGACAGCAAGATGTGGCAGCGTCTGACTTCGGATCTTCTGGAAAAAGGAATCGTGCTGGAACTGGATCTGATCGCCGCGGATCAGTATACGACGGTGGTACAGACACAGATCGCAGCGGGCCTGAACTGCGATATGCTCAATCTTCAGGGAGTGGATTCCATGACGAGACGGAATCTGGTCAAACAGGGTATCCTGGCCCCGGTCAATCAGATCTGGGAAAACTATTCCCAGGAATCTACGAAGGAATACTATACCAAAGGCTACGGCTCGGTCATGCTCCGCGACAGGATGGAAGATGGAAACCTGTACTGGCTCTCTCCCACGGCGGTCAGCGAATATGAAGGCCGGATAGCGGGAAGCGCTACAGGCGCGATGATCCGCAAGGACTGGCTGGACAAGCTGAACCTGCCGGTGCCGAAGACAACGGATGAGCTGTATGACACTCTGCTGGCTTTCCAGACCCAGGACGCGAACGGAAACGGCGTAGCTGACGAAGTCGCCAGAGCCAGTCTGGGCAGCTTTTACAACGGTATCGCGCAGTTCTTCGGTTTGGGTACCGATCTGGTATGCTTTACGGATTTTGGCTCCGACGTAGTGACTTCTCCGTGGTACCAGGACGGAGTGAAAGATTACATCCTGTTTATGAAACGTCTGTATGACGCCGGCCTTTTGGACATGGCGGAGTCCGGCACTCCGGTGAAGGTCGAGAACCGTCTGTCCATGTTCCTTTCCTGGTGGTTAGGGACTTGGGAGGAGCCGACCGTACAGATACCCGAGGGAGCCGCCCCCTGTGAATATATGGGTATCTCCTGCGATCCGGGAAATGGCATCAAGCCGGTCGTCTCGATTACGGACGGCATCCAGAAAACCGCGAATTATCAGATGGCGTTTACGACGCAGGCGAACCAGGAGGCGGTCGGAAGACTTCTGGATTATCTCACCAGCGACGAGTATGTCCTGCTGACCGAGTACGGGATCGAGGGATATACCTTTGAGATGGTAGACGGAAAGAAAGTGAGGATAGAAGACAGCGATATCAGCGAAGTGCAGCTCATGTCTGTGCTTCCGGCTCTTTGGACGAATAACGGGATCCTGCCGAGAAGATTTGAGACAGAGGATCTGAAAGCCGAGGTGGAGACCCGCGTAGAGCAGGGCTGGACAAGTAAGGCAGCTTCGTGCCGAGACCTGTATGAAAATTACGATTCTTATGGTCTGACTTATATTTACGGATCGGACAGGCTGTCTGTGGCTACCGAGGAAGAGACCCAGAGAAGCAGCGATATCAGAGCAGATCTGGATACCTACTCTTCGGAGCTTCTGACGAAGCTGATCATGGGTCAGCAGTCGATGGACGACTGGGACAGTTATATCGCGGATATGAAGGCTCTGGGCCTGGATGAACTGATCGAAATCTGTCAGGCCCGCTATGACCGCACGAAAGAATAGAAGGCAGTTTCAATCAGGCGGCAGTGGAAAGAACGTCCCGGCCGGCGGAATGCGCGCCGGCCGGGACGCGCCGGAAACGTGATAAAACGAAAGAACAGATGAAAGCGAAGGGTGATCATGCTGAACTATTTTAAGGATCGGTTCTTCCGAAACACATTCCTGATCTACATGTCTGTCTTCGCAGTTCTCCTGCTGGTTCTGTGTCTGGTCTTTGGGTACCAGGAGACGGCGCAGAGAAGGGAGAAAGAATTTAAAGAAGCGCAGGCGTCGGCCCAGCTGATGGCGCAGTCGATCGACGATCGGTTCAGCACCATAGAGATGGTGGCCACGTATATTGATTCCGCCAGATGGTCTCCGTATCTGTCTTCGGAATCGGATATCCTGAATTCAAAGCTGGATTATTTTGACAGGAAAGAAATCCATAAGGAGCTGGGGGTCTTTAATGATGTTTTGCGGATCGCCCGGTCTACGGCCATTCTGCTTCCAAGAAGAGATCTGGCCGTGGACCGGGTGGATTTCCGCCGTATAAATAATTATTTTCGGTGGGTCGGGCTGGATCCGGAGTTTCTCGGGACGATTCAGGAGCAGCTTAAGGATAATTACGGTTCCCAGGTGCTGCTTTCGCCCAGAAGCGGGGAAGAGGACAACTGGGATTTCTGCATTCTGCGGCAGATCGACTATGGCACCGCGTCCAGGATGATCCTCTTCGTGCTGGTGGACGCGAAGCAGTTCGATAAATTTATCGGCTCCAATCTGGTATATTCCCGGAAGTTTCAGATCTGTCAGGACGACCAGGTGATCTACGCCTATGAGAGGGAGGACGCGCCGGAGGGAGATCTGCTGGATATTGCGATTCCCTCTTCCCTGTATCAGTGGAGCTATCTGTTTTCCGTCCGGATGAGTCCGAATCAGGAGTTATTCCAGAATTTGAGCATCGTCGTGCTGGGGCTTATTTTGTACGCCGCCGCCGTGGTATTTCTGGCGTATCTGCTGTGCCGGCTTACCTACAGGCCCGTCGCCGTTCTCATGAAGCGGCTGGGCATGAATGTCCGGGAGCAGTTCTGGGGACTGCGGGAGGTGGAAAATGTGTTCGTCAGCATGCGGAACCAGAAGGAAGGCATGGAGGAGCTGGCGAACCAATATTACCGGCTCGGCCAGGACAGCTTTTACGCAAGCCTCTTAAACGGCACCTTTGATGAGGAAAATGTGGACGAATACGTCCAGAAATTCCATACGGAACTGAAGCAGGATATGAGCTATCAGGTCATGGCTTTTTCGGGCATCCGGCCTGACAGCGGGGAGTATAAGGAATTTGCGGAGTATGTGCTGAAGCTGCAGGTGGAATGCTACCGCGAGGGGATCATCGTCCTGACCTCCTCTATGGAGGGCTGCATGCTTCTGATCATGGCGGCGGAGGGCGGTGAGCAGAAGCTTGCGGAGCAGACGGAGCGGGTCAGAAAGACGGCGGGCGAATGGTCCGTGGCTTCGGAGATGCGCCTTTTTGCCGGAGGCGTCCATGAGGGCTTTAAGGGGATCCACCGTTCCTATCAGGAGGTAAAAGAGAGCATGCGCGGGGACAGGCTGGAGGAGAACCGGTCCGTCTATTATTATCCCTTCGATATGGAACTGAAACTGATCAAAAGTCTTCGGGGCGGGAGCTTTGCGGAGGTAGAGCAGGTGATCCGCGAGGTGAAGGAGGAGAACTGCCGGAGAGCGATCCCCGCGGAGATGGAATATAAAGTGACCGGAGTGATCTATGAAACGCTGTACCGCTACGCGCTGGAATTTGAGCTGGAGTGGAAAGGAAGCATATCGGAATGCCAGAGGCTCATCGACGCGGGCGACCTTGAGGGCCTGTGGAGCCTGGTGATGCTGCGCCTTCAGGAGATCGAGGAGGCCTATCACAGCCGCAACCGTTTTGTCACCGTCGGAGGACGGCTGGTCCGCTACGTGGAGGAACATTTCTCGTCGTCTTCCCTGTCGCAGCAGGAGATTGCCGACCACTTCGGCATCTCCAGGCCGATGGTGTCCAAGATCTTTAAGGAGACCGTCAATATGAATTTCGTGGATTACCTGCAGCTGTTGCGGGTGGAGGCGGCGAAAAAGTACATTGACGGCGGGGATTACGATATGATCCGTGTGGCCCGGCAGTGCGGCTATGAGAATGAGTCTACGTTCCGGAGAGTCTTTGTGAAATATGTGGGTGTGACGCCGCAGAAATATATCAATATGAAGAAAATGTGAGACATCGGGAGGCGGGCCCGGGGCGCGGCATGGTCCGCGCCCCGGCTGCCGCGCAAGGAGGGAAAATCCAGGTATGTATATTGAGGAAAAGGCCAGGGAAAGGAAGACGCTGCTTGCCGCCCACAGAGGCGTATGCGGCGGAAATATACCGTGCAATTCGCTGCAGGCATTTCAGATCGCCTGCCGGCAGGGGGCGGATATAGTAGAGCTGGATGTGGAGAGAAGCAGGGACGGGGAACTGTACGTACAGCATCCCGGTATGGAGAAGGTGCATCTGCGGATGAAGGATTCCATCAGAAATTACGGATCCTCGTTCGTGGACCAGCTGTATCTGTCCAATGGCGACATGACGGCCACAGAGTGGCATATTGTCCGTCTGGAAACGGCGCTCTCCTTTTTGAGAGGCAGGGCTATCGTGGCCATCGACAAGTTTGCGGACAATCCCGAGCAGATCGCCCGGCTGGTCAGAAAGCTGGGGATGCAGGATCAGGTTCTCGTCAAGACGCCGGGTCAGCCGGAGTGCGTGGACGCGGTCGAGACCTACGCGCCGGATCTGCCGTTTATGCCGATCGTGAAATGGGTTGACCGGCTGTTTGATACGATGGCCGACCGGAATGTGAACTATCTGGGTTCGGAGGTGGTCTTCGACTCGGAGGACGCGCCTGTGGCCGGTCAGGAATACATCGAGCGGATGCACCGAATGGGAAAGCTTATCTGGGGCAACGGGATCCTGTATGATTACAGAGAGCCTCTCTCCGCGGGACACAGCGACGACGTGGCCATGCTGGACGACCCGGAAAAGGGCTGGGGCTGGCTGGCGGACCGGGGTTACGATATCATCCAGACGGATTTTCTGCTTCCGTGCAGGCTGTTTCTGGAAAGCACGGGGCGGCGCAGGAAGGTCTGACGGAGAAAAAGGGAGTCAGGCACAGAGAAAAGGAAAGGCGGGGAGGAACCGGATGGAGCCGGTGAAGGAACAGGAAAGCGGAGAAATGCAGACGGATAAGGCGGCAAAACTGCTGCGGGAGATGACATTTGAAGAGAAAGCCCTTTTGCTGACAGGCGGAGGCAGCATGAGAACATGCGGGATCCCGCGGCTGGGAATTCCCGCCGTGCGAATGGCCGACGGCCCTCACGGGATCCGCGGGGAGGAAGAGCAGAACTGCACCGCTTTCCCGAATCTCTGCAGCGTTGGCGCCTCCTGGGATGAGGAGATCGTTTGCCGGCTGGGGGAAGCGCTGGCGGAGGAGTGCATTGAGAGAGGGATCCGTCTGCTTCTGGCGCCGGGCATTAACATGAAACGCCATATTCTCTGCGGACGCAATTTTGAATATTTGTCGGAGGATCCGCTGCTGGCCGGCAAGCTGGGAGCCGCCTATATCCGCGGCCTTCAGTCTCTGGGCGTCGGCGCCAGCCTGAAGCATTTCGCCTGCAACAATCAGGAGGAGAACCGGATAAACGTAAGCGTGGAGGCGGATCTTCGCACGCTGCGGGAGATTTACCTGAAAGGATTCGAGATCGCGGTGAAGGAAGCAAAGCCGGCCAGCGTCATGTGCGCCTATAACCGGCTGCATTCCATCTGGTGCTCGGAAAACCGGTACCTGCTGACGGAAGTGCTGCGGGAAGACTGGGGCTACGAGGGCTTTGTGGTGTCGGACTGGGGCGCGGTCCACGATCCGGGCCGGGCTGCGGCTGCCGGTCTGGACCTTCAGATGCCGAAAAATGCCGGCATCGTCGCGGCCCTGCAGGAAGCGCTTGAGCAGGGGACGGTGTCGATGGAGGCGATCGACCGGGCGGCTCTCGGGATCCTGCGGTTCGTCTGCAGAGAAGCGCCGCAGAAACGGGCGTATGACCGGGATAAGCAGCACATGACGGCTCGAAATATTGCTGCGGCCGGCATTGTTCTGATGAAGAATGAGGATCAGGTGCTGCCGGTCACGCCGGAAAAATATCACCGTATTGCGGTGATCGGTGAATTTGCGGACCGTCCCCTGATTGGCGGCCAGGGCAGCGCGGAGGTGTATCCGTGGCCGGAATACATAGACAGCCCTTTGGCGGAACTGAAAAAGGCGCTGGGAGACGGCGTTGAGATCCTCTATCGGGAAAGCTACAAAAAAGGAGCGTATTCGGATACCATGCTGTGGCCGAAGCAGGGAGAATTCCTGCGGTTCGTCGGGGATTCGGAGCTGGTGCTTATATTTGCCGGCTCCATGGTCTCGGAGGATACGGAGTGCTTCGACCGGCGTTCGGCTGGCTTCAATCCCAATTATGAGCGGCTGATCGAGGCCGCCTGCGGCGCCGGGAAAAAGGTGGTCGTCGTTATGCAGACCGGCGGCGCCATGATTCTGGGCGGCTGGCACAGAAAAGTCAGCGGTCTGGTGCAGATGTGGCTGGCAGGCGAAGGTGCGGGCGGAGCGATCGCCGATGTGCTGACCGGGCGGGTGAATCCGTCCGGAAAGCTTCCGGAGACATTTCCCAACCGGATGCGCACGGATCTGGATTATCCGGGCAGCGGAAATGTGGTGGAATACCGGGAGCGGGAGGCCGTCGGATATCGATACTATGACCGGCATCCGGAGGAGATCGACTATCCGTTCGGGCACGGGCTTTCCTATACCCGGTTCGAGTACGGCCGGATGGAGACGGAGACCGCAGGCGATACGGTGAAAGTGAGCCTGCAGCTGCGGAATGCCGGGGACCGGGACGGTGCGGAGGCGGTTCAGATCTATGTGGGAAGCTGCAGCGCTGTCCGCCGCAGGGCGGAAAAAGAATTGAAGGCTTTTCGGAAGGTATGGCTACGGGCAGGCGAAACCGCGTCTGTGCGGTTTACGCTGGACAGGGACGCGTTTTCCTATTACAACGTACTGATGAGGAAATGGGTGGTCGAGAGCGGGGAATATGAGATCAGCGCGGCCGCCTCCTCCCGGGATATCCGGCAGCAGAGCCGGGTTTATCTTGCAGGCGACGCCCCCTACACCCAGTCGGGGACCGGGCGCGATATGGTAGGATAGTTGGGCGGGAAGAATGTGCAAAAGACCGGCGGGCGGTGAAGAACCGTTCCGCCGGTCTTTGGCGTGAAAAATGCGGCTGATTGCCGGGCTGTGTTGTACATTTGTTGTCCTTTGCCTGTTATGATGGATCCAGAATTAACGCAGACCGGCTGTTTCCGCCGCGAAAGACGCGGGCGCGGGGAATGGCCGGAAGCAAAGCAGCCGAATGGAATAAAACAGGCCTGCCGGACGATCCGGAGGACAAGGAGGAGAAGGATATGCCAAAGCCATCGGGAACATACTTAAAACCATACGAGGGGAAGGAAATAGTCGCGACACAAGTGATAAACGGAGTGGAGCAAAAGGTCCATACCGGACAAGACGCAAGGACAGTCCTGGAATTGAGAACCGGCCCGCAGGGGCAGGAAAACGGACCGGCGCTTGAGCCTTTCCGGCCTGCCTGGGGCTTTTCAAAGCTGTATTCCGCATGGAAAGCCTTAAAGGAGGATCCGAACCATCCATTGCCGGAATGGAATGAATATCTGGACGGTCTGACAAGCGATGCGGCCGCGGCCGACGCGTTCATTAACGGGAAAGAGCAGTTTCTGACGCTGGAGCCGACGGTCATTTCTCCGTCTCACGATGATGCGAACTCATTGGTCAATAATGAGATCATCTGGAGCCAGATTGTCAATAATGTCAGCAAAATTGAGGAATATGCCCGCAGAGAGGAGTTTCTGCCGCCTGACGCGTCGGTCAGGGAGGATTACCGCGTCCTGACAGACGTTTTGCGGAATGCGGTCCGTGAAGGAGAAAATCTGGTTCGAATGGCGGTCTGGCTTGAGCAGATAGAAAAAGATCCTGACATGGCGGCGCTGCTTAGCCGCCGGAATACTTCCGGAATGACGAAGGCGCAGAGGGACTTCTGGAACGCATACAGGCTCCATCGCGCTGATGAAAGCGGATCGGTGAATAAGAACAAAATGCTTAGCGCGGTGATATATTGGACACAGAGCGCGGAGCTGGACGGAGAGATATTAGAGTATGCCTGGGGAGATGGGGCAGGGAATCTGGCGGGAAGTCTGAAAGGCTTTTCAACCGATTATGCCGGCGGCGCGGACCGGGCGAACGCCTGGCTTCTCTACTACAGCCTGGTCCGGTCGGGAATCGATCCGGACAGTATGGTCCCGTTTCTGCAGAATCTGAGGAACAGCGGGCTTAAGCAGCGTATGGAAAACCGCGAGTATGACGAAGCGGTCCTGCATCTGGCTGCCTGGAAAGAGGATGACGCGCGGGATATCAGCCGGTTTGCGCAGGAGCTTACAGCGGCGTCTGCGGTAGGGAATCTGTCGCCGTCTGACCGGGAACGTCTGCTCCGCGACCGGTTAAGCGATCCGGCGGCTCTTTCGGAGAGCGCCCGGCAGACCCTGGCCGCGAATTTCGACAGGACGTTTAACAAGTATTTCAGCACCGAGCAGATGCAGGACGGCAGCGCATTTTCACATATCCGCATGGAGAACGCCAGTATGGCGGATGTCCTCAGGTATTATGCGGGAGAAACGGATACGCCGGAAGAAGCGATGCGGATGGCGAAGGCGGAGATGATGGTACGGATCCTGACCGGGGAGCCGGTCGATCTGGAAAAGGTACTTCCGGACGGCACGGTAAAGCGCCGTGCTGACGGAACGGCGGAGCTGGCGCCGCTGCGGGTGGAAACAGTCCAGTCTTCGCTGGAAAGAACCGTCGCAAGTGCGGCGCGGAATGAACGGGTGCGGCGTGCGCAGACGGCGGCGCGGCGGTTCGATATGCAGAGGCCGGATGCGGCCGGCGAGTTTATGGGCGGAAATGAACCGGTGATATCCGACGAGGAACTGAGAGACTTTTTTGCGAGGCTGGGGGGCAATTCGGGCGGCAGAGCGGAGGACGCGGCAGAGCGGAGACGGATGTTTGCTTCGCTGGCGCAGGCGTATCTTCTGTCCCAGAGACCGGATATCCGTATGGCAGATCTGACGTACTCGCCCTCCGCGATCGCTGAAGAGAAGCTGTCCGCGGGTCTGGAGGTGGCCGGCGCGATCCGGAGTGCCGTCCGCAGTGAAGACTGGGGAGCGTATGACAGGATTGCCGGGGACGTGGCCTATATGATACCCCGGATGGATATGAAGCAGGAACTGGCTTCGGCCATGTATCTGGATCACGGCCGGGAGCAGCCCTATTTCCAGGATGAGTTCCGGCGGCTTATGGCGTCTCCCGCCAATTCGCCCCGCGTCGGCGCCCTGCTTGCTTCGACGGGGCGGTTTGCGCAGGATATCGACGCGCTGTGTACGGTCAGGCTTACCCACCGATCCGAAACCCAGAGGGAATTTCAGAGATCCTGCCGGACCCTGGAGGCGATCGGAGAGAGGGAGGGACAGTGGCTGAATGAGGAACTCAGCCGCCCCGCCCGGCAGGCCGCGGAAGATCCCGAACGGGACGCGCGCAGCGCGGCAAACCGGCAGGCGGCGGAAAAGGTGAGAAGCTTCATCGCCGTCGACGGCGTTCTGCCCCGGAACACAGAACTTATCAATGATCTTCAGATCCCGGAGGAAGAGGATCGTTTAAGGCCCTCCGGCGCGTATCTGCGGTCATACGGCGGGAAGAAACAGAAGGAATATGTCCTGATGCCCGACGGGTCCAGGCAGAGGGGGCCCGACGGGAAGCCACTGATACGTGAGAAAGCCGAAGATATGCGGGCGCTTCTGGAACCGGCCGCGGGACCGAATGGGGAAGAGCTGAAGCCGCAGTTTGCGACGGCCCAGCCGGCATGGGCGTTCTCCCGTCTGTATTCCGCGTGGAAGAACATGATGGATACGACCGAGTACGTCCGTAAGGTTCCGGAGTGGGAAACGGTCGCGGCCGGCATGCAGTCCAATACGGATCTGGCAAATCAGATAGCAGGCCGCAATCCGCGGTTCCTGGCACTGGATCCGACGTTTGCCGTCGCGAGCACTTATTCGGACAGCGTACGGAACTATGTCCCGAATATGGAGGCTGTGGCTGAGCGTTCAGCAGCGGTGGAGGAGTATGCCCGGAGGGCGGAATTTATGCCGGCGGACCCGGCGATCCGGGACGATTACCGTGTGCTGACAGATGTTTTCCGCAATCTGGTCCGCGAGATGGATGAACTGATGCGCATGGACGCGTGGCTTGAACAGATCGACCATAATCGCGGGGTTCAGTACCTTTGCACGAGAGACAGAAAACGTCTGACGCCGGAACAGAGGGCGTTCGTGGATGAATACAACCGTCAGCGGTTCGGAAACGGAGAGTCCGATGGTATCGGCTCGCTGGATAGGGATATGATCGAGGCGGCGAGCGGACAGCTGGAAGAAGCGCTGAAGATGACGGAGGGGCTCCTTCGATATGCCTGGGGCGAAACGGACGAAACCCTGGAACAGGTGCTGCGGGGATTTGACTTTGACAGCAGAGGCGGAGCCGAGGAACGGCCGGGCTACACCCTGTATTATGAGCTGATCCGAGCCGGGATCGACCCGGACAGTATACGTCCGCTTGTGGAACGTCTGCGTGCCGAGAATATCGGCAGGCGTATGGAAGAGCGCAGGTTTGACGAGGCGGTCATGCAGCTTTCCGCGTGGAGGGAAGCGGACGCGGCGGAGATCGAACGGTTCGCGCAGAGGATCGCGCAGGAGATCGGGACGGCGGAGCCCTCCGGAGCAGAGGCGGCCCGGCGGCTGCGGGAACTGGCCAACGGCGGGAGCGCGGACGCTCCTGCGGCAAACGCCAGCGGCGCGACTGCAGGCGTCCTTTCGGCGAACGCCAGGGCGACGCTGGCCGCCAATTTTGACCGGACCTTCGGTAAATATTTCAGTCCGCAGCAGATGAGCGACGGTACCGCCTACCGGCATATCCGGGTGGGCGGAACCGATATGCTGACCCTTGTCCAGAGCTATGACAATGCGTCTTCGGCTTCCCTGCTGGAAGCGGAGGAGAAGGCGAAGGTAGAACTGATGACCCGGCTCCTGGCCGGGGACCGGATCGAGGTAGAGAAGGTACTTCCTGACGGGAAAATAGTGCCGCGTTATGACGGAGCGCCGAGCCGCGCGCTTCTGCGCGTGGAGACGAGCCAGCGCTCGCTCGGGAGAACCCTGGAGATCGTAGAGGCGACCGTCGGAGCGCGGGAGGCTGCACGCGCCGGTGAGGCGGCGCGGCAGGCGGAATCAAGGGAGGAAGCAAGACGGCAGGAGACGGTCCGGGCAACAGCGAGAGTGCGGGAAGAACGTGCCGGGAACCAGCGTCAGGAATTCAGGCAGCTTCGTCCGGCGGAAAGAAAAGCGCGTCTCAACAGGGATTTTACGGATGCTTACGAGGAGCTCATGACCAGCCGCAGGATCGCTTCTTCGGATCAGGATGCGAGAAATGTCCTCGGACAGGGATATGACAGGGCGAAGAAGGAGCTGGCTGCGGACGGGATCTTTGACGTGTTGGCCCATTCCGCACTGGGAGCCCGGGAAGTCGCCGATATCCAGAGGGCGTTCCGCGGCCTTGAGGCGTATCAGGCGTCGGTTCCCGCAGCCCAGGCGGAAGTCTTTGGCCGATGCATGGATCTGCTGCGGAGAAACTGGGGAGAGCTGGATCAGATCCGTTACGAGCAGGAGTTTATGCGCATTTATCCCGAGATGGGGGAGTATCTGGAGAGAAATGCGAGGGTTCCGGTAAGCGAAGGACAGAGGCCGGGGCAGGCGGCCGACGAACGGATGAATGAAGAAGCGGAAAAACTGTACCGCGCAAGCATGATGCTGGTGCAGATGCTTCGCTACGGAGTGGGCGACTCCACCGCCGGGGAATGGCAGAACTATTTCCTGGCAAACGATATAAGCGAGCTTGAGGAGCTTCTGGAAGAGGAAGGTTCCCGGCTTGAGGACTTCGTGGCCATGGCGGATGCGCTCCATGATCACATTCCGGCGGCCGGGAACCGGTTCGCCGCGGCGGACGGGATCCCGGCGGATATGGGAGCCATGGACGCAGAGATATTCGCCGAACTGACGTCGTCGGATGCGCAGAGCGGTCTCGGCAGGCTGGAACCGGAGGCGAGACAGTGGGCCGCCCAGAGCTTCGATCCCGTATTCGGGCGGGTATTCGGAAGCGCCGAGCGGGAGCGGCTCGCGGCCCGCGGCATGGATATCTACGACTGCATTTTCGTGGATGGAAGAAGCTTAAGCGATCTTTACCGGGAGACGCCCGAGAGACGGTCTTATGAGAAAATGGAATCCGACATGAAATGCCGGTTCATGCAGCATATGCTGGCCGGAGCGCGGATTGACGTAATGGCAGCGGACGCGGCGGGACAGGAGAAGCTGATACCGATGTGGCCTTATGACAGCACCGGTACTATGGCGGAAAGCAGCAGAGTTCCGGTCAGACCCATGCCGCACAGGCTGTCCGAGGATGAGGAAGACCTGATCCGGGACCGCGAGGAGGAGTCCAGGCGGAGGCTGGGCGATCTTCTAAGCGACCCGAAGGCACGCAGGGACAGGACAGAACATATCCGCTATGCGCGCAGGGACAGGGAAGCCGCGCCCGTGCCCGAGAGAAGGGGGCTTGCGGTTCCCTTTGCCGCCGTGGGGGCGGAAAACGCGGTCATTACGACGGCGCTGCCCATAGGGGATCAGAGGGCGCTTTTATCCAGCGAAAAATACGGAGGCAACGACGGCCCCATATTCGCCGAGTGCCTGTCGGCCCTGTGGGGGCTGCAGAGCCACAGACCCGGCGGACTGTCCGGCGGCGTTTACTCCACCCGGCGTCTTCGGATGCCCGCGGATCCGGATCGTTCCGCAGAGGACAGAAGAGGGTTTGAGGTGCTCCAGGACACCTTTGAGATGACGGATGAGATGTTTGCCAATATCCTGCGGATGACCGCCGCGGATATTCCGGACCGCCGGACGATGGATCTTCTGGGGATCCGGGCGCCGGAGCAGCTGTTCTATATTGACGGGAAATCCGTGGAAGAATATATGAGAGGAATACCGGAGTACGCGGATATGGAGCCGGATTACCGTCCGGATTCCGAGTATCTGCGGATATTCCGGGCGGAGGTCATCAGCGCGACGCTGGGAGGCGTCAGCCCGGTGGATATCGCTTCGCCGGAGGCCGATCCGGTCAGCGGCAACGTCCGGTCCAATGTGCGGGAACTCCGCGTGGATTACAGCCGTCTGCCCGTAGCCATGGCAAGAGACCGGGCGGGGCTCATTGCCGCCATGGCCGACCGCCAGTCGTACCAGTGGGGAGGACCCCGTCCGGAAGGGCAGGAAGGTCTGGCGCACATTTATCCGGAGCAGTTTACGAAGGAGGCGCGCGGCCGGAGGCAGGAACAGATCGCAGGGAACATAAGAAGAAACTTTACGCCTTTGATCCATCTTCCGGGCGGCAGTGAAGGTGAGCTTACGCAGCAGCAGCGGGCGGATTATGCGGCGGTAAGGGAGTTATCCGATGACAGGATCGTAAACATGGACAGCGCAAACGTGGAAAGAGCGTATCCGGTTTACGAGGAGATCCGGCGGCAGCTGGGGCTGGGCGATCAGGAGACCGGACTGCTTGCGGAGGCGGGCGTGGTCACCTGCGAGGCGGAACTGTTCTATATTGACGGAGTGTCCGCCGCCGAGTACTTATGGAGGAACCGCGCGGCCCTGAGGGATAACAACGGGGATCCGTATCCGGACGTCGTCGCAAGTGCTGACCGGCAGCTGAAAGCGGAGATCGCGGCTATCGCCATCAGCGGGAGGCATATCGTAGAGGTCGGCCGCGTGGCGATGGATGCGGCCGGGAATCTGCGGGCCGGGGTCACGGACGTCCATGTGGACCTGGCGCCATTGGACGGCCGGGGGCAGGATCCGAACGCCGCGCTCCGCGCATCCCGCGCCAACCGGGATCAGGAGAGCCGGCGCGAACGCATCCGCGGGGCGATGCAGGCCAGGATCGACCGCGCCGCGGAGATCAGCTATACCGACGGAGAGGATATGTTCTACCGTTCGGCGGCGCGGCGGTTCGACCGGAACCGGCCGGATATGACCGACGACTACATTTTTGACAAGACCGCTGCGGGAAATCGGATGCGGGAATTGTTCGGGAGCGAGATCAGCGACGAGGAAGCGGGCCGGCTGGTCAGTTCCATGGCGCAGATGTATCTGCTCTCCAAAGATGAGAAGTACCATCTGTCTGATCTGGCCGATCCGGAGAGCCTGAAGAATGAGAAGCGCGATGCGGGACGCGAAGTATCGGAGGCGCTCCGGGAGGGCGTTGAAAACGGAAACTGGCAGGCGTTCGATGCGATCGCCGCCCGCGTGAGCCGGATGGTGCATCCGACGGAGCCGGCGCAGGGGCAGACCCTTCCGCAGCAGCCGGGCAGCGTACGCCGTCTGGATATGAAAGAGGAACTGGCCGCCGTTATGGGGCTGGATCTGGGGCGAAATCCCGCTTATTCCCAGGAGGAATTTCTGCGGCTCATGGATTCGCCGGAGAATTCGCCCTATGTCAGCGCTGTGCTGGCTTATGCCGGACATCTGGCGGGGGATACGCTGACGATACGCTATTCCATGCAGCACGAGCTGCCCTTTGCCGCGGACGGGGCGGACGCAGAGGCCACGGATACGCTGTACGCCATAAGACTGGTCGGTGAGCATGAGGAACAATGGCTGAATGAGGCGCAGAATTTCAGAAGGAGGGCGGACTTCCTTTCCGGGCAGCGTGTTGAGGAGATCGCGGATCTCCGCATGAGTCTGGAGGATACCAGGCGGATCGTGGCCGGAAATGGCATTCGCCATGAGAACACATTACAGATCAGCGGGATCCTGAATCAAGGGCTCCGTCCCCGGATCCGCCGCACGGGACGGGAACTGTCCGGACAGCTGGTCCGCGATCTGGCGGAGCGGCCCTTCGCGGATTTGGGACTGACCGATTACGCGTACCCGGCCGTGACGGTTGCGATCCCGCAGCAGTTTAATACCAGGACCGGGGAATTGGGGGATCTGGTGAGCCTGGCGAACCGGAACCGGGGCGTGGATCCGGCCGGGGACGGTATGACAGCCGCCTATGCGTCGATGCTGTTCGACCAGATGTTCACAGGCGGTTCCGACCCGGTATTTGGCACGGCTTATCGGAACAGACTGTCGGCCGAGGGAATGGATCCGCTGGACCGGATCTATATCGAAGGCCGTTCCGTCAATGACCTGTACAGGGAGAAATACAGGGATCTGGCCATGACGGATCCGAAGCGGGCCATGGACTGCATGAAAACGGAATTTATGATCCGTTTGCTTCAGGGAGCCCGGATCGACGTGGCCGCGGAGCAGAACGGCGTGGAGATCCTGTCCGCAATGGCGCTGCAGACGGATATCCGGGACTTTAACCGGAGGGCCTGGCTTACGGTTCCGCGCGGAGAGGAGAATTTCCCGCGGTTTGTCGGCGCCACAGAAGCGCGGCAGGGCTTTACGGTTCCGCCGATGACGGCGGAGATGGCCGAAAGCATTTACGAGTCTCAGTGGATCGCTGCGGACCGGGCGCTCCGCGGAGGAAACGCGCCTGCTCTCTCCGCGGGCCAGGATGGGCCGGAGACGCGGCGGGTTCGCAGCAGCTGGGAGGAGAAACGGAGCGCCGATCGCCGCGACCGGCTGACGGAAGACGTCAGAACCGGGCAGGTGGCGGACAGCATCGCGTATCGGATGCGGATGGCCGACGACATCAATGAGACCGGCGGGGCCGACATCCGGAATGCGCTTTTCCGGCTGTATGCGGACGGCGAGGGCGAATTTAAGAGGATCTTCGGGCAGAATTATACGCGGACACAGGACGACAATAGTCTGCTCAATGCCGCCTCCGGCTGGCTGGATGGGATCATCAAGAAGGCGACTTACGGCGAAGCGCCGCGAATCGGGACTGAGACCGTCCCGACCAGGCTGCAGGAGATGATGGGATACAGCAATACAAACATGACGGATCTGTTCCGGATCGACGGTATGACCGTGAAAGAATACGCCGATGCGCACGGACTGTCGAAAATGCTGGAAGGAGAGAACGCCGAGACGAACCGGAAGGCGATCCTGGCGTCGGTGCTGGTGGGCGGCGAGCATCATGTGGATATGATCCGGAGCGGCCTTGCGGCCAATGAACGGGGAGAAAATGTCGCATACAAGACCGGCGTCGCGGGGATCCAGATCGATCTGTCGCCGTTCGACGGGATGGTGCGGTTCTACCAGACGCGGCCGTCCCGGAAGGCGGAGAGGCTCTACGGAGATATGTCCGGCAGAAGCGAACGCCACCAGAAGATCCGGCAGGCCGCGGATGAGCAGCTTTTCCGGGCGCTGGCTGCGGAGCAGCAGGAGGAAGAGGCGCAGGAGCGCCGGGATCTGGCGGCAGCGGCGGAGAGTGACCGCCTTAACCGGATACAGGGCGCGCGGCCGGCCGCGGCACAGCCACAGCCGACGCCTGCGGTACAGCCGGGCACGACACAGCCGGCGCAGAACCCTGCGGCACAGCCGGGTTCGACGCAGCCAGCGCCGACGCCTGCGGCACAATCGGGGCCGACGCAGCCGACGCCTGCGGCACAATCGGCGCCTGCGCGGACTCCGCGGCCGCAGCCGGTCAAGGCCCCGCGGCTGGCTCCGGCACCGCAGCCGTGTACGGGCCTTAAGCTGGAGGACCGCGAGATTGCCGAGATGCTGAGGAAAGAGGGCTTCCAGGCGCTCTGCCACGATGAACGCAGAAAGAGCCTTGTGGGTATCCTGCGGGGGCGGACGGACGAAGCCTGGCTGACATTTGGGGATCTGAGAAGATCTCTGGCGGACAGGTCGGGGACGCCGGCGCCGCAGGACAGCCGCGTACTGCAGGATGAATACAAGTTGCTGGCAGGGCTGTTTGAGCGGCTGGAAGATTTAGACAGTCCTGATCCGGTAATGTCTCCCGACGTTCCGGATGTCATGCGGACCGACAGTTATAAGAAGTTTAAGAAATTTCTTTCCGACGTTGCGGATGTTCTGCAGCCCGATGATCCGAAAACGCGCGAGAAAAAGCTGAACCGTGTGAGTAAAACGATGGACGGTCTGTTCTATGCGCTCGTCAGCATCCATTTCCCCTATGGGATGGATTTCAGCGATTCGGAGAAGATCGCCGACTTCCGTCAGGAATTTACCAATCTTGCGAACCTGACGCGGATCCTGAGGGATATTGAAAGAGCCGTCTATCCGGACATGAGGGAGAACTCGGCGATCGAGGCGGCGCACAATATTTTTGATGCGGCGGTGAAGGTTTACGGCAGCGATCAGGCCGATACGGTTCCTGACAGGCTTGTGTCCAGATATATTCTGGATCAGCTCGGGATAGGCGTTGGCGGTTTCATCGCACAGAGAGGGTCGATTGGCCTTGTAATCGATACCCTGAATGAAAAATACGCGGATCGGTTCCGGATCATCCAGAAACCGGAAGAGATCGCCGCCAGGGTTGATCTTCTTCTGAAAGACGACAGGAGCAGCAGAGAACTGGAACGGTATTATATCGGCAAAGACAGTGCGGATAAGAATGCGAAAGCGCCGGTGTGTCCGATCGACAATAAGCAGTATTATCACGGACTTCCGCCGGCGGCGGACGCCGCAAGCATACAGGAAAGCCAGGAATGGGCGCGGCGGGGCCGGGAAGAAGCGAGGCTGGCAGAGCGCCGGGAGCGGCTTCAGGTCTATAGGGAGGCGAATCGTGCCCGGGCGGAAAACGTGGCGGAAAACATGGCGGTAAAGCAGGAGCAGAAGCCGGCGGACGGGAATCCGAAACGTCGTCGCGCTTCGGAGTTTGTGCGGGAGATCCGCGGCATCGCGAATCCGAAGCCGTCGGAGAAGAAAGAATCTGCGGAGGCAAAGCCGTTGGAGAAGCAGACCGTGGCTGGAGACAGGAATCCGGCGCCTGCCGCGAATCCGAACCGTCGTCTGGCTACGGAACTTCAGGAGGAGATCCGCGGAGGCGTAAAGCCGAAGACGGCGGAGAGTAAGCGTTCTGAGGCTCTGCAGCAGAAATCCGCGGAGAAGAAGGAACCCATGGAAAAGAAGGGTCCCGCTGAGAAGAAACCACCGGAGAAGGCGCCTTCGGCCGGCGGCATGAAGTAATGAGCTAATGATCGGGAGCGCCTGCCGCACGCGGTCTCCCGGTCATACAGCGGGGCGGATGATGATCCGGAAGCAGTATGGAAGCATTTTATGCTTCACAAAAGCCGTTTCACGCCGCCGACGTTGCGTTCTGCGCAAAATTGTGGCAGAATTTCCTGTATCTGCAACAAGAGGAGGATGTATGGATGAAGGTTTTTAAGAGAGATCTGAGCGTATTTACAGCGTTAACCTTGATCCTGTCCCTTCCGCTCGGCGGCGTGACGGCCGTAAGCACGGCTTACGCGGCGCCGGCTTCCGGAGCGGAGGCAGGAGAGGAAACCGATGAAGGCTTCGATATCGTAAGTCTTCTGAATAGCAGCGCGTCGCCGGCCGCGCAGGCAGACGGCGTTTCAGCTACGCTGGCCGGCTGGGATTTTCCGGCGAAGTTCGATTTGAGGAGCGCGGATCTGGACGGCGACGGGGAGCCGGAAAACTACGTTTCTTCCGTGAAGCAGCAGAACCCCTTCGGCACATGCTGGGGCTTTGCCGCGATCGCGGCCGCGGAGACCAGCATCATGAGCGAGACCGGCATGCCGGTAACCGACGGCTGGGAGCTGGATCTGTCGGAGCATCATCTGGCCTGGTTTGCCAAGCAGGCGATCCCGGAGGGGAGCGGCGATCCGCAGGCCGGCGAGGGCCTTCATATGGTCTCCGGTTCTGCTTCGTCCGGTTCCTATCTGAACCTGGGAGGAACGCCCTTCGCGGCCACCTCGATCTTCGCGTCCGGCATCGGTCCGATGCTCGAAGAGGACTTTCCGTATAGAGGAAAGAACGGCATAAAGGATCCCAGCGGGACGTGCTACAGCGACAGTGACGACTGGTCCCTGCCGGAATCCAGCCGGTATGATCAGATCTACGAGCTGGAGGAGAGCTATATGCTTCCGTCCCCCGCGTCCTTTATTGACAGCGGAAACGGGGACGGCACCATGGTTTATGAATACAACCCGGCCGGTACCGACGCGATCAAGGAGCAGCTGATGGAGGGCCGGGCCGTCGAGATCGCGTTTGCCGCCGACCAGTCCCTGCCGGGACAGGTAGTCGATCCGAAGTATCTGAATGTGGATACATGGGCCCACTACACTCCGGTAAGCGCATACGAGGATATGACCAACGGCGCTATGGCTAACCATGCGGTGACGATCGTGGGGTGGGACGACGATTACCCGGTTGAAAACTTCCTAAGCGGCACGAAGCTGAGTACCGGCGAGGAATATCGGCAGCCGGACGGACCGGGCGCCTGGATCGTCAAGAACAGCTGGGGCCATTCCGAGGCGGACGGTGCGAAATTCCCCAACGCCATGGACTGGGGTATCGACGGTACCGGATATTTTTACCTTTCGTACTATGATCACAGTCTCTGCAATGCGGAGAGCCTGAATTTCGATACGAATGATTATGAAAATGAAGAGTTTACGATCTGCCAGTACGACTATCTTCCGTCCGACAGCTCCACCCTGCTGTATCAGCTGGACGAGGAGGCCTGTATGGCCAATGTATACCCGATTCAGGAAGACAGTACCTTAAGGGCCGTCTCCTTCCAGACGGAATCGCTGAATACGACGGCGACCTACGAGGTGTATCTGCTGAACGAGGATTTTAAGGATCCCCGCGACGGCAGGCTCCTGGTTCGTAAGACGGTGGATTACCCTTACGGCGGTTATCACCGCGTCTATCTGGATGAACCGGTCTACGTCCCGGCGGGCAGCACCCTCTCCATCGTAGTGACGAGTCTGACCGGGGACGGCAGATACGAGATCGTGATGGATCAGATGACCTCCGATCTCGGTCGTACGATCATGTCGGTTCTTTCCGGCGACCTCGGTTATTACGGCGTCGGCGTGATCAATCCCGGCGAGAGCTATCTGTACGTTTCCGAAGACGGAACCGGGACATGGGAGGACTGGAGCAGGGTCGTAGACGAAGCCACAGCCGAATCCGAAGCCGTCTATAGGAAGGCAGGAATCGCCGGCCATATGAAGCCGGTGGTCAGTGCGAGAGAGAAATATATGGAGCAATACAACGGTTTTACGTCGTTTGTGATAGAGCAGGCGCGGGAGTTCTATAAGGAGGTCTATGGAGAGGCTTCCCCGGGCAACGCGGATCCCGATACGGCGGATCCCGACACGGCGACTCCCGGTAACGCGCCAATGGATGAGGATGCCGCCATTGATAACGCGATCGGCAGCATGTCCGTGGAAGAGCAGCAGGAATTTATGAATCAGGTGATGAAAAGGCCTGAGGTGCTGGCATATATGGAAGAACTGAGAAGCCGGATGGCGGAGATGCAGGATGAACAAATGAAATTCATGGACATCCTGCAGCCGGTCTACAGCGATCTTCAGTTCGCGATGAAGGTATACGATAACTTCCCGCTCTGCCTGATCCTGGATCCTGCCGATGAGCCGGATACGCCGTCGTCTTCCGGCGGTTCGTCGAGTTCATCGGATACAGAAAGCAGCCGTTCGTCCGCGTCCGGCGTTACGACGAAGGACAGTAAGAAGGGCTATGTGAACTCCCTGACCGGCATCGTCACCGGAACCGGCGACGGATACAGCCGGTGGGTGGAGGAAACTCCGGCGGAGGGACAGACCGGGAAGCAGTGGAGACTGCAGTACGCGGACGGTACCTTTGCGGCGGGAACCTACGCCACCGACGCGCAGGGACAGCCGATCCTCGACGCCAACGGCAATCCGGTCGAGATCCCCGCATGGGAGATGGTGAACGGCCAATGGTTCGCCTTCGGCGTAGACAGCTACGCTGCGTCCGGCTGGCTATACGATCCGTTCTACGCGGGATGGTTCTACATCGACATCAACGCGGGAATGAAGACCGGCTGGCTGTAAGTTTTCACGTAGAATCCGAAATAATGGCAACAGAACCCTTAGAACCCCTTAAAGCCCCTTAAATGTGGAGAAATCCCATGAAACCGGGGCTATCGTAAGAAAGTTTTATCAAGTTTTGCAGGGACGGCATGATTTCGGTCATGCCGTTTCCTGCTTTTCCTGTTCCATCAGCTTATCCAGCGGGATGTAGCCCACAAGGTCATACTCAATGCGAATTTCCTGCCGCCGCTTGCCGCTGGACTTGTCCGGCGCTCCAATATAAATCGCTTTCACAAGCTCCCGCAGGGCGTATGGCGTCAATTCCTTTAGGTCAGCGTATTTGCGTACCCGCTTGATAAACTGTTCCAAATCTTGAATCTGTCGTTCCTGTACTTCAATTTCCTGCTGTAATGTCTGCACTTCGGCTTTGAGCTGCTCCTGCTCATCTTCGTAGTTCCTGCTCATCATGGCGAACCGTTCGTCGCTCACCCGTCCGGCTACGTTATCCTCATAGATACGGATAAAAAGCCGGTCAAGTTCAGTGATGCGCTTTTCATCCTGCGCCAGCTTTTTTCTGTGCATACGGATCGTTTCCTGACTTT
>CANQBX010000017.1 GCA_947589095.1 uncultured Lachnospiraceae bacterium | reverse complement strand
ACCTCCGTATTCAGCCGGATCTCCACGCCGGCCTTCCGGGCCAGCCGCTCGTAAGTGCCGGTCAGCTCGTACATCTCATGCTTGAACGGCAGCGCCTGCTCGCTCTTTAAGATGCCGCCCAACTCGCTCTCTTTCTCGCAAAGGATCACTTCATGCCCCCTGCGGGCCGCCGTGTAGGCTGCGTACAGACCGCCAGGGCCGCCGCCGGCTACCAGAACCTTCTTCTTCTCTTCCGCCGGGAATACCTGGTCGCCCTCCATCTCGCGGCCGATCAGCGGGTTCACCGTGCAGCGTCTCGTGGAAGTGGCCGCCCGCTCCGCCATACAGGTGAAGCAGCGGAGACATTTGACGATCTCCTCCGGACGGTTCTCCACCACCTTGCGGGGCAGGAACGGATCCGCCAGAAGCGCGCGGGCCATGTAGACCACGTCAGCCTTGCCGCTGGCAATGATCTCCTCCATCTGCTCCGGGCTGTTCAGGCCGCCAATCGTGGCTACCGGGACGGATACGTGCTTCTTGATCTCCGCGGCCAGGAACACATTGCGCCCGTGGTCGGTAAACATGGACGGATGGGTGATGCCGAAGGTCTTCTGGTAGGTGCCCGCGGAGACGTGCAGAAGGTCGATGTAGGGCTCGATCTGCTGGGCGATGCGCACGCCCTCGTCCAGGTCGTAGCCGCCTTCCACGAACTCAGCGCCGGACAGACGGAACTCGATGGGGAAGAACGGGCCTACCGCCTCACGGACGGATTTCAGAACCTCGATGGCGAACCGGCAGCGGTTCTCCAGACTTCCGCCATACTCGTCGGTACGGTGATTGAAAAGCGGCGAAAGGAACTGGTTGATCAGCCAGCCATGGCCGCCGTGGACCATCAGAAGCTCGAAGCCGGCACGCTTCGCAAGTCCGGCCACATGGCCGTAGGCCGCGACGATCTCGCCGATCATTTCCTTCGTCAGAGCCCGCACCGGCACGCCGTCGGCGCGGACCGTATCGCTGGGGCCCCACTGGTTCATGGACTTCTGCTTGGTCTTGTCGGTCATATAGGTACCCGCGAACATCCCGGAATGGGACAGCTCCAGGCTGGGGATGGCGCCGTGCCTGCGGATGGCGTCCGCGGTGTAGGTGGCGCAGGCCAGGGAGTTCAGGATGCTTTCATCCAGGTGGTAGGCGTGGGAACCGTCGGTGGCCGGATGGACCATGCACTCGCTTACGGTGACCGCCGCCGCGCCTCCTTTGGCGCGCAGTTCGTAGAAAGCCGTTGATTTCGGGCCGATGCAGCCGTCGTTGGCGATGTCGGTGCCGCCCATGGGAGCGGAGAACATCCGGTTGCGGAAGGTGGTGCGTCCCAGGGTGATGGGGGCGCTCAGATGGGGGTATTGTCTTGTCATGGTGATCTCCTCCTGATTGTTGTTTCATCTTTACTTTTATTGTACAGATTATTTTCCGGAAGACAACTCTATTTTTGGGAAACTGCTCCGTTTAGCAGCGCGGGGATGCGCCGTAAGCACATCCCCGTAGATCCTGCACGGAATTCATTCAGCCGCGCCTTGCAGCTCAGTTTTCGCATTACGCCAGACCTTTTTCCTTGCGAAGCTTCTCCAGATCCTTGTCAAGGTTGAAGGACACCGCCATGACGATACAAATGATCGCGCACATGATCATCGGCACCCAGTTGTACATGAAGCGGATCGCGGTGATCACGCTGGCCGGCTGGGGCAGACCCTGCAGATCCAGAGCGCCGTCAAAGCCGGCGCCGGACATTACCCATCCGAACACAGCCGTTCCGAGGCCAAGGCCAAGTTTCTGCGCCGCGGAGGTTCCGGCATTGCCCATGCCGACCGCATTGACGCCGGTCTTCAGCTGGCCGTAGGTGATGGCGTCGGCCACAAGTCCCATGGCCATGCCGCCGGACATGCCCAGGCCGCAGCCCTTAAGGACATTGCAGACGATCATAATCGGCTTGCTGGTTCCGAAAAGTCCGAAGCCCAGGAATCCGATGGTCAGGACCGCCATGCCCGCGGTGTAGATCCAACGCTTGCCAAACTTCTTCATGAAGAACGGAGTCGCGAACATGATCGCGAACTGGGCGACAGAGATCGCGTTGTTCATCCAGCTGACCTGGTTCATGTCGTTAAATATGTACAGCGCATAGTACACGCCGCCGATGGAGTAGAAAATGATCACGAAGAAAATGCACAGCATGGCGAAGAACATGGTGACCCAGTATTTGTTCTGCAGAAGGGATTTGACGGCCACCAGCGGCTTCACCTCGTCGCTCTTGGCCTTCGCCGTCTCCGCCGGGCTGTCATTGACACGCTCCTTCGTGGAGAAGACGGTGATCAGAACCAGCACGACCATCACGGCGCAGACGACCAGCAGAGCGCCGGTGTAACCGGCCTGGGTATTCTCGGTCTCCATGCTGCTGGAGAAGGTTGCCAGCAAGGTTACGAACACGCTGTTGATGATGATATTTCCCAGTGTCTGGAAGATCTGCTGGATATTGCCCAGCATGCCGCGCTCCTGCCCGTTGCGGGTGGTCAGGGAGATCAGCGAGTAGTAGGGCACCTGAATAAAGGTCAGGCACACGGTGTTGACCAGGTTGTACATGATAAATACGTACACATACTTGAGGGCCTGCGGGAATCCGCTGGGCACCCAGAACAGCAGCAGCATGCAGATGGCGAAGGGAACGCACATCCGAAGCAGCCACACGCGGGCCTTGCCCATCTTGGACTTGGTGCGGTCCACGATGTTGCCGACGATCAGGTCGGACACGCCGTCGAAGACCTTGGACAGGGCGATCAATGTGGAAATGATTGCCGCGTCCAGAAGGGCTACATTGGTAAAGTAGACCGTCATAAATGTTCCGATAATACCGTTGATCATGTTCCAGCCGCAGGCGCCTGCGCCGTAACCGAGGCGTTCGCCCCAGCCTAAGCTGGTATCGGGATCGTTGCTTTTCGTAGCTAAACTGACCATGAGATTTCCTCCTTCGGGGTTTTATTTCCTGTTTCTTATCACTAACTATACTCGGATCGGGGTGAAGATTATATTTTTATTTTGTCTTTTTTGTTCTTTTGTTGTCCTGATATTCTCACCGCTGCCGCAAGAAAGTCTGCCAGCCATAACATTCAAAAAACGTAAGTGCAGGCCGCTCCTGTCACGGCACTTTTATGTCCGCAGAGCAGGAACACGAATTACTCCAGAAAACTGCAGCCATTACACAGAAGCCGCTTCACTTCCAATCTGCACGGATCCTGCTCCGCCATGCAATGCAATTCTCTCTGCCATGCAACTCTCTCTGTAATTCAAACACACCGCGCCGCCGTCATGCCTCGTAGAACCGCATATCTCCCCAGATTTCCATCAGATGGCTGCGGTCCAATATCTCAGTGCGGGTCTGGCGGTCGTAGATGCGTACCGGAGACTTGGCGCCTTCGAAGCGCTGCCAGTCCGGATTGGGCTCGCCCGTGGCAATGAAGCGCACCCAGTCGCCGTGTATATCCTTCACAATGTTCTCATAGACCTCCGGCGCCTCGCCGTCGAATTCGAAACGGCTGAACTCGTGGTCGGGCTTCTCGAAGACCGCCGGCAGCTCGTAGGCGTGGCTGGCCTTCCAGCCGGTGGCGAGACCGGATTTGGTCACCAGCTCGTAGCGGTACATCCATACGTCGTCGGTGTAGCGGCGCTGCGCCATGGCTACCTTCACCGAAGGCATTTCAAAGGCGTAGTCGGTGGCGTAGCGGATAAACGCGTCGCCGCCGATCTGGCGGATGTCGCCGGACACCGGCGGAAGCGAAGACGCCATGCTCACCGCCGCATCCTTGAACAGCGTGAAATAGTCCCGCCCCTTCTGGTGATAGAAGCCCATGATCTTGGGCAGCGCGTCCACATTGCCGTTCTTCTCCAGCATTTCCGCCACCATGGTCCAGTTGTTGGGGAAGCCGGTGTTCTCCGGATGGACGAACATGGTGCCCTCATGCATATTGGTACCGATGATCAGCCTGACGCCCTCGGCCGCCCCGGCCCGCAGCGCGTCGATCGGGCGCATGGGAAGCAGATCGTCGATGACCGGCCCTGGCAGAAAGATTCCCGGATTCTTGTACTGGTGCTTCGCCTGCACATACTCATGGCCGATCAGGAACAGATGGATGTCCTCGGTGCGCAGGCGCTGCAGATCCTTCGCCGTCCAGCCCATACCTTCCAGGAACAGGTCGATATTCTCGCGGGCCATCTGACGGGTCATCACACAGTTGGGCAGTCCGCTCTCGACGATCGCCTGGTTAAAGCAGCCCTTCACGCCGGGGCAGACCAGCATGTTGATTACGGACGCGCCGCCGGCCGACTCGCCGCCGATGGTGATGCGTTCCGGGTCGCCGCCGAACGCCTCCACGTTCTGACGGATCCAGTTGAGGGCCAGGATCTGGTCAGACAGGCCCCGGTTCGAGTCAAAATCCTCGCAGCCCTCGTAGGTGCCGAAATCATAGAAGCCCAGCAGATTGGTGCGGTAATTGAAGGAGAAGAACAGGATGCCGTCCCGCACAAATGCCTCGCCCCGGTACATTTCGTCGGAAGAATAACCGGTGTTATAGCCGCCGCCGTAGATCCAGATGAAGACCGGCAGCTTCTCTCCCGTCAGCGGCCGCTGGACGTTCACGGTCAGGCAGTCCTCGTCGCCCATGACCTTGCCGTTGTTGTACTGGATCGGGGCCGGGCCGTAGTCCTTCGCGTCAAAAACGCCTTCCCACGGGGTCTTTGGTACCGAGCGCTTGAAGCGCAGCGGCCCGATGGGCGGCTCCGCGTAGGGGATGCCCAGGTAGTCGATGCGGCCGTCCCGTTCATAGCCGCGGACGCGCCGGATGTGGTGGTGACAATGTGTTCTGTCATGTGTGTTCCCTCCTTCTACAATAAAGTTGTGGTGGTTAGATACCTAACAGCCAGTTAGGACTAATCGTTTCATTGCTTCGTGTTTTATTCTGATTTATGATCTTGCTTACGCTATTTGTGATTCTGCTTTATTTTGTGATGCTTCAATTTATAACTTATAATTCAGTCTATTTATAATTCAACCTGATTTCCAGCCAAAATACCTAATCATCCGCATCAATACTTCTAAACCAACGCATTTCAAACCATCTGCAGCGGTCTTTAAAACATCGGCCTGTCTCGTGGTCTATCCTGCCTCTGCGAACATCATGCCTGCTATAACCTGTAATTCTCAGACAACCTAACTTGAATTTCTACACAAAAGGTTATAGTCTATATTCTCTCTATCCCTGATTCAGGCTCAGCCGTCTCCCAATCGTTTCCAGATCCGCGCCGCTCCCGGTCATCTGTTGGATCGCCAGCGCCCTCTTCCGCGGCCGGCAGCCGTCCTCCGGATCGGTAAAGAGTCCGAAATAGACCTCCGTCAGCCCGCCGATCTGATTGTCCTCGATTCCCGCCCGCCGCAGCATCGCGTTCTCATTGAGAAGCCGGAAATTGTGCAGCGTCCGCACGTAAGGCAGCTCCGAGGCGATCTGCAGAAGCTTCCGGTTGTAGCCCGCATAGCGCTCCTCCAGCCCGGCGTCCCCGCAGTCGGTGAAGCCGGTCTCCGTCAGAAGCACCTGCTTATGGCCGTCTCCGTATTTCTTCATCACCCTGTAGGCCGCGTCGTTAAAGCTGCGCCAGAGCTCATCCGGTTCCTGCACATTTAAGAACAGATCCGCGTCGCTGGCCACTTCCCGGTTTGTAAATACATAAGGATGCCAGGCCACCAGATCAAAATAATCATCCGTGTTTTCCGACCAGAACTCCCCGCTCTTAATGCGCCGGTAAATCTTATCCAGCGTCCAGGCCACGCCGTACATCACCGGCAGAAAATCCGGCATATCCCCGCCCAGTCCCGGCGTGGACAGGGCCGGCGAGAAGCTGGCTACCTTTGCCCTCGGGTTGGCCCGGCGGATGCCGCGGGCCGCGAAATACATCATATCCACGGCGATGTCCGCCTTCTCATCCGCGGTAAAGGGATGAGACATATCGCTGTCCAGGAATCCGTCCGGATGCAGGAACGCGTTCAGGTTCCACTCATTTCCCACCTCCCAGATATCCACCTGCGGGAAAATGGAGACCATCGTGTACCAGGACTGTTCCAGCATTTCCAGGGCCTGCATGTAGAGGCTGCCCGGCGTCAGATCCCGCGGCGGCATCGCATGGCCCGCGCGCTGCCTGCAGCCGTCCGGCAGGAACCACTCGTGGCTCATGGCCGTGACCTCAATATCCAGCTCCTTTGCACGATCCAGCAGGCGGCGGTGCATTTCCACCTCTTGCCGATTGGGTGTGACCGGATCCGCCAGCAGTTCCGTCAAATGCATCCACGAGCGGTAGGCCCGGCAGCCCAGTCCGGCCACCAGATCCAGATACGCCGCGGCGTCAATGCCCTGATCCCGCTGCCGCTGGATCAGCGGCTCGCCTACGCCGTAGAACCGCCCGTTCATGCCCGCGCCTCCCCGCCGGCCCGCGTCGCTCCGCCATCAATCTCGAAGAACAAAATATGCAGCCCGTCCGCCATATCGTGCCCTTCCCCCACAAACCGGTTCCGGTGCAGATAAGGCGCCAGCGCCCTGCTGTCCGTATAGAAGGTCGGCACCGTGTGGAACGGCATGGTCTTCGCCGCGTCGTCGAACCACCCGTTATTTTCCACATAGATGTGGCAGGACTGCCCTTCCGCGTCGGTACCGGTCATCAGATACCGGGCGGACATATGACGCACCCCCGCGGCGTTGACGATCTGCGTGTCCACCCCGCAGGGCTCCACGATCCCGCGGAAAATGTCGCTGTCAACGGATCCTTTGAAGGGAACCATCAGCACCTCGGCGTTCTCTCCCTGCATATGTACCGCCGGCCCGTTGGCCTCGATCTTGATATCCAGAATCGGTGTTCTGTCCATAAACTGCCTCCTTCTCATATTTCATTTCGGTTTTCCGCCGTATTCCTTCTGCAGAATTCCTCCTGCAGAATTCCTGCTGCAGGATTCCCGCCGCAGTTCCTTCTGTCTGAGATCATTATAAATGACGTCCCGGCAACCGGTCTGTCCTTATTTTAACAATTTTATTCTTATTTTGTTCCAATTAATTAGGAATTGTGGTATGATATTCATAGATATACATTCTCATCATTTTTTAATTGTACAGATACGCAGGAAGTTTTCTGCACAATACATACTTACACTGCAATATTTTCCTGCAAGACGCTTATGAGAATAAATCAGAAGATCAAAATAAAGAAGAACACGGAGGTCTCCCCGCCATGCGTGAAAGCAGCATCCGAATCCTGGGCAGCGTGATCAAGGTCGATCTGGTCTACGAAGCCCCCGACGGCTCCCTGATCCCATTTTTCGATACCGTCGCCGAAAGCCCGCTGATGCAGTCAGAACGTCTGCGGGACATTATGCGGAAGGGCACTTCCTCTCAGACGGAGCCGTTCCTGCGCCGCAGCAGCTACGACTGCTATTTTGCGGGTCTGCGGGCCGAGGGCGGATACCTTTACATGGGCCCGATGCCCCACGAACGCTTAAGCGCCGTGCGCCGCAGACAGATGTACCGCGCCTACGGCATCGAATCCGACGGTCTCCGGGTTCTCCCGGTCTTCACGCTGCCCGAGATCCGCGACATGATCCTGCTGACCAACACGGTCCTGGGCAACGCGAACCTTGAAAATGAAGACCTGCTGCAGCTCAACCGCATCGTCAGCCACAGCGAAATGCGCGAAAAACAGGACCAGACCCGGTTCCTGCTGAAGGAAGAGGAAGAAAATGACGACTCCTCCTACCGTCACAGCTACCATGAAGAGCAGCTTCTGATGCAGGCGATCCGGGAAGGCCGGACGCAGGAAGCCGTCCGGCTGGCGGAGAGCATGGACCGGGACAGCGGCCGCCTGGCGCAGCAGACCGCGGCGCACCACCGCAACCTTGCCATCGTCGGCATCACCCTCTGTTCCCGGGCGGCCATCGAAGGCGGCCTTCCGCCCGAGACCGCCTACCGGCTCAGCGGCTACTATATCCAGAAATGCGACAACGCCCAGGATCCCGCTCACATGCTCCTCTACCGCAACCGCGCCATCGAGGAACTAAGCGGCCGCGTAGCGGAGAAATTGGACCGCGCCAGGGGCTCCAACTATCTGGAGCGGGCCAGGGATTACGTGCGCAAGCATTACCGCGAAAAGATCTATCTGGATGACATCGCCGGAAGCCTTGGCATCAGCCCCATCTACCTCTCCCGGCTCTTCAAAAAGGAGAGCGGCCAGTGCCTGCAGGATTTCATCAACGAAGAGCGCGTCTACCGCGCATCCAACCTGCTTATGTATTCCGATTTCTCACTGCCGGAGATCGCCGCCTATGTGGGCTTCCCCAACCAGAGCTATTTCGGCAAGATCTTCCGGCAGTTTAAGAACATGACGCCGAAGAATTTCCGCGACCGCTGCCGCGCCGCGGAGGCGCCGGACGGATAAGCGGGACAACTAATTTGCATATTGATAAATCTGCGATTGTCATGTATAATATCTATTGAGAAGTTTTATACTATTTATAGTCAAGTTCTCAACGGAGATGATAATATGGAAATCAAACGCGATCTGTATCTGAAAAAAATCATTTCATATATGTGGGACGGCCAGGTAAAGGTTATTACGGGCATCCGCAGATGTGGGAAGTCCTATCTGCTTACGACTATCTTTAAGAACTTCCTGCTGCAAAACGGTGTGAGCGAGGATCATATTCTTTTTTATGCCCTGGACCTTGCAAAGGATATTCGCTATCGGGATCCCCTTGAACTCGCGGGTGCGGTACGGAAAATTGTCGAGAAAACATCCGAACGCTTCTATCTTTTTGTGGACGAGATCCAAATGTCTGACGAAGTGCCGAATCCGTATAATCCGAACGGAAGGCGCATTACCTTTTACGACGCGTTAAATGATCTTAATTCCCTGCCCAATCTCGACATTTATGTGACCGGAAGCAACTCGCGCATGCTTTCAAGCGACATTCTCACCGAGTTCCGCGGGCGCAGCGACGAGATCCGGGTGCATCCGCTGAGCTTTTCCGAGTATTATGCTGCCGTCGGCGGAGATAAGGCCGAAGCCTTCGAAGAATATGCTTTTTACGGCGGAATGCCGCTGATCTTATCGCGTCCCGACGAACCGGCAAAGATGGATTATTTAAAGTCGCTCTTTTCGGAGGTATACATGAAAGACATTGCCGAACGCAAAAGGGTCAAAAGAGAGGATGTTCTTTCGGCGATATTGGATTTGCTCTGCTCATCAGTCGGCTCTCTTACAAATCCCAATAATATCGCCAACGCACTCAACTCGAAGCGGCAGCTGTCGGGAGAGGACACGGTAGCGGCTAATACCGTAACATCGTATATCTCACACCTTGCCGACGCATATCTGTTTGAGGAATGCCGCCGCTTCGACGTGAAGGGGAAGAATTATTTTGACTATCCGAACAAATACTATTGCGATGACGTCGGCCTGAGAAATGCGCGAATCGGTTTTCGTCAGCAGGAAATGACGCACATAATGGAGAACATTCTCTATAACGACCTGCGTATCCGCGGATGCGCGGTGGACATCGGAATCGTATACGGAACCGAAAAGAATAAATCGGGGCGGTCAGTCCGTGCTGCCAGAGAGATCGATTTTGTCGCAGCAAAAGGCGGAAAAAAGACTTACATTCAATCGGCTTATGCTTTAGAAACAGAGGAAAAATCCATTTCCGAAAACAAACCGTTTTCCATGACCGGCGACTCGTTCCCGAAGATCATTGTGCGTCACGACATCCGAAAACGCTGGTATGACGAAAGCGGCGTCCTCAATATCGGAATAATAGATTTTCTCCTTGATGAGACAATTGTCTGACCACAGGGGAACATTTTACCCACCATCTCAAGAAATACAGGAAACGCGTCACTGGTACGCTTTCTGCATACTGACGTAATACAAACAAGGCATCACTGGCACCTTGCACCATGAAAATACAAGCAGAGCGTCACTGACATCCTGCCCGCATGAAAAAACGCGGCGGCCGGGCAAGAAGCCCGACCGCACATACTATTCATCCTTCCCACGGCCTTCTCCGGTCATATCCTTCTTTCTGATAAGCGGAACAGCCGCCGCGATCATTCCGGCCAGTGACAGGAACATAAGCGCCAGCCAAAGTCCCAGCTGTCTGTCGTCTCCGGTCTCCGGCACGTCTTCCAGCGTATCGCCCGACCGGCCGCCTGCCAGCAATCTCAGGGACTGATCCGGCTGTGTTTCCTCCCGGCTGTCGTCCGTCTGCGCAGCCGCTGCGCTTTCCGGCTGAGCGGCCGGCTGAGAGGGCGAACGGCCGCTGCCGGAATGATCCGCAGGATCATCCGCCGGGTCATCCTGCGGGAGTCCCGAACGGTTATCATTCCTGGTATTGGTATAGCTCGCCCGAGCCTCTTCATCCCCGGCGATCACGCCGCTTGCGCCAACCGCGCTGGTCGTGTAGCCGTCCTCATCCGCCTCGGCCTCCGTGACGGCGTATCTTACACCCGCCGGCAGACCGGCGATCGTCCTGCTCTCGCCATGCTTTAAGGAGAAGCTCGCTCCTTCGGCCGTGAAAGTCAGTCCGCCGTACTCTCCGGTGACCGCGTTATTCTCCGCGTCCGTCAGCGTCACAACGAACGTCCACGCTCTCTGCCTGTCTCCGGACACGCCTGCCACCGTCTTGCTGACCGTCAGGCTCCCGGTCTTGTCTTCTGCGGGCGGAGGAGCCACGTTCTCCGCCGTATTGGTAAATCTCGCCGCGACCGCGCTCCCGGCCGGGATGACGCCGGTATCATTTGCGGCGGCGGAAGTATACCCGGCGGCGGGCGTCTCCGTCACCGTATAACCCGCGCCCGCGGGCAGTCCGTCAGCCGTAACGGTCTCATTGTGGCCCAGCTCAAATTCCGCGGTACCGCCGCTGAACGTCATGCCGCCATAGATACCGTCGACAGACGGATCATCCAGCGTCACTGTGAAATGGAACCTGCCGCTGGTATCATCGGCCACGACCGTCTTGCTGACCGTCAGGCTTCCGGTCGTCGGAACGTCCCTGTATGTATTTTCAAAGGATATCCCTTCAACCGCTTCACCCGCTTTGGTAACGGTGATCCCGGCCTCCAGCTTCTCACCTTCCAGCGTCACATCCGCCGTTACGGTGTATTCGCTGTCGTCATAGGTGACGCCCGGCGCGCGGCCATGAACCTCGGCGACGGTAAATACATATCTGCCTTCATTCAGGAACCGGAAACCGGCGGTTTGGGCCGTCCTCGTCAGCGGGACCGTCACCGGACTGTCCAGGCTCACAGGCTCCCGCTCGCAGAGAACCTGCCCTGCCGCTTCCTTCAATGTCACCGCGGCGCTGAATTCTCCGTCCGCCCAGTCTCTGCCATCCAGAACCTTGCTCAGCCTGAAACCGGCGTCCGCGTAGGCGTTGTTGACAAATGGGATCGTCGTGGCGTCGCCGCTGTCCTCCCAGGATCCGCTGCCGGAATACCCATAAGTGGTGACTACCTGCAGTTCTCCGTTCGGCACGCCATCCTCCATAATGACCGTTGCGTGACCGTTAATACGATCCTGGGTTCCTGGCAATAAACCTGGTCGGCGTACCTCTGCACCTCACGGATGGTAAATACATACTGTCCCGGTTCATTTACCGTGATCTCGCCCAGCGGCAGGACAACGCTTCTGTCGCCGGCAGCGCCGCCGCCCTTCACCGTGAACGTGTACGCGCCGGTGGCTTCATGGGCCGGTCCCCAGATATCTTCCGGCACAACGATCGCGGGCAGCGATTCCTCTATCTGTCTCTGCAGCACCCTTGGGGTATTATTCGGCGTTGCCGCCGGATCGACTGTGATCTCCGACAGCAGGATGCTTCGGAATTCCCGACTCTGCTCCCTGCTTTCGATCTCATTCGGCGTTGCCGCAGATGCCTCCGCGGCGTTCTCCCTGCCGTCCTCCAATACCCGCTCAGACATCAGGCGCCGTCTGAACTCCCAGTTCCGCGCCGTCTTCGCAGCTTCATTCGGCGTAGCCGTGAAGGTAACGGAGAAAACGAATTCATCGTCTGCCAGCCATTCCCGGCCCTCCAGGATCTTCCTGAGATTCAGCGTGAATTTTCCCGGCTCCTGACTGTATGTATTCACAAATCTTGTGACAGTATCATAATGCCAGCTGCCATCGGAAATGGTTCCGGCAGGCGTAAGACTCTCCGGATCAAACGAAAGCTTCAGCCGTCCGCTGGCCGCATCATCCGCCGCGGTCACCCTGACGGAGTAGGCTCCCGCATCATCGACGTCGATCCCATGCTCCGGCGCCTTCTCGCCAATCGTAAACGTATACGTCCCGGCCTTCGTAAATTCGGCCTCTCCAAAACCGGCCTTATGTCCCTCGTCCGCCTCTCCGATGGTCACGGCCGTGTCTGCGAGCTTCACGCCGTCTTCGTCTCCATCCGTCAGCTTCAGGCTGAACACGAAGCTGTCGCCGCTCGCCCATTCCCTGCCGTTCAGCGTCTTAACCACCGAAGGCGTCCAGAACGCCGGAGCGGGAGTGTATGTATTGACAAATACGATATCTGCATCTGCCAGGCTTCCTTCCGGCTTTTCCGCCGCCGGATCCGGCGAAATGGACCGCGTCACCGCCAGCGCTCCATCCGTTCCTTTCTCCGCACGGAACGTCACCGTGTACTGCCTCTCATCATAGGCGACGCCGGGTCTCTCCTCCCCGTCCGCGGGGCTCTTCTCCCGAACGGTGAACACATAGTCTCCCGCCTCGAAGAACCGGAAATCCACGCGCCGCCCGGCGGGACCAGCGCTGCCGCCTTCCTCGCTCTTAAAGGAAAGAGAAACCGTATCGCCCTCTGTCTCAGAAAGCTCTTTATAGCGGTCCGCGTTGCCCGCTGTAGCGACGGCGTACTGCACGTTCACCGCTTTGCCGGTGCTGCGCTCCGCCAGTTCCATTTCTATCGTATAACTCTCGCCGGCCAGCCAGTTCCGCCCCTCCAGAACTTTACCGACCGTAAGACTGCTGCCGGCAAAATAGCGGTTGGTGAAGGGAAGCGTGATGCTCTCTACCGGGTTTGTCGGGTCACCATACTTCGTGTCCGGATCGGACAGATAGGCATAGGTCGCCACGAACTCCAGATCGCCGGTCGGCCTGCCGTCCGCCGTCTGTTCGCTCCTGACCGTAACGCTCAGATCGATCTGCGGCTGGCGGCAGTAAAGCTGCTGCGCCTCGAACCCATCCGTATCCTCCCGAATGGAGAACCCATAGGAGGCACCCCGCGCGCGCAGATTACCCACGTTCAGGTAACCGGTCGCAGCCTCCCTGGTCACCCACTCCGGATTGCCGTCATCCGTTTTCTCCGAAGTATCCTTCGTCACATTAACGGTGTAATTCCCTTCCGGGTCGGGTTCCCCCCAGCCTGCCGGAACCGTAAGCGGTCTGCCTTCGGTTCCCCCGACAGCGCTCTTTGTCACCTCATCGGGTTCGATCGCAAATGTAAATGTGTCGTCATCATTCCAGTCTCTTCCGGTAAGAAGCTTGGACAGATTGATAGGGAATGTGCCGCTCTCACTGTAGGTATTGACAAATTGAATAGTAGTAGCCGCAGCGTCATTTTCTTCAGCGGCTGTTCCACCTGTACCGGTAACCTTAAGCTTCAGCTTGCCTTCGGCCGGATGATCCGTCACCTCGACCTCGACAGCAATGGAGCCTAAGTTCGGCGTCTCCTGCGTAATCCCATTACCGGGATCTGTCTCAGTAATCGTAAATCGATACGTTCCCGCCTTAGTGAAGATAACATCTCCGAAACTGACGCCGCTTCCGGCCTCCGACGCGTTCGTAATAGAAACACTGCTCTTAGCCAGCGTCACCCCGTCTGTATCGCCGTTCGTCCGCTCCAGAGTGAATGTAAAGCTGTCATTAGCCACCCAGCCTCTTCCCTTCAGTTCTTTGGTAACCGAAGGCGTCCAGACAGCAGGCTCCGGTTTATATCGGTTGACGAACACGATATCAGCACTGCTGCCCGCCGTCCACGCTGTACTGGACTCGGGCATGACAGACCGCGACACCTGCAGCCTGTTATCATTTGACTCATCCTTTGTCACGCTGAATGTGACCGTATACTCCGTATCGTCGCAGATAACGTTGGCTTTCCTGCTTCCGTTGGCAGGGCTTGCTTCTCTGACGGTAAACACATAATCCCCTGCCTCGTAGAAGCGGAAATCCACATTCCAGTTATCGGGATCCTCCGCGCCCGTACCGTCGAAAGTAAGTGAAAGCGTTCTGTCCTCGGCCTCGGAGAATTCCCTATACGCGTTGCCTGGCGTTGCGGCGCCGGTATATGCAATATACTGGACATTCTCCGCCTTGCCGTTACCGTCCGCGTCATTCAGCGTCAGCTTCACGTCATAACTCTCATCCTCCAGCCACTCCCGGCCGGTAAGCACCTTGCCGATCGTGAGGCGGCTGTTATTCCCGGACGGGGACGCGGATGCGTAGTAGCGGTTGGTGAAGGGAAGGGTGATGCTCCCTACCGGGTGTGTCAGGTCACCGTACTTCGTGTCCGGATCAGACAGATAGGCATAGGTCGCCACGAACTCCAGACCGCCGGTGAGACCACCTTCCGTATGAGGCGTACTGCTGACCGCAAGGGTCAGTTCCATTGACGGTTGGGCGCAATAGATACTTTGATCATCAAAACTTCTGGTATTCTCCGCAATAGTAAATTTATATTCTGCACCCAGAGTCTTCAGATTGCCCACATGAAGCTTTCCAAGATTTAATGTCTTCGTTTCCCAACCAGCAGCATCATTCTTTGTTCCCGGACTGTTATTATCAACCTTAACTGTATAATCACTTCCACTGATAATCCAACTATCGGGAACTATAAGCGTCCCGTTGGCAATATCCTCTTCCGTTCGTCCATTGTCTGGCTTAACGCTGAAAACAAACTCGTCATCTGTTCTCCAGTCCCGACCGGTAAGCTGCTTGGACAGATTCAGTTCAAACTCGCCGTTTTCGTCATAAGTATTAACAAAATGAATGGTTGTGGCAACATGATTAGACGGCTCTTCCGGCGTTGTACCGCCACTGCCGGTAACTGTGAGATTCAGACTGCCATTTCCATCATCCGAAACAGTTACTTCGATATTGATATCGCCAGTACTCGTACCACTGCCTATTCCCTGCCCTTTGCCAATTTCAGAAATCCTGAATTCATATTCTCCAGGAGCGGTAAATGTGACAGTATCAAAAACAGCGCTATTTTCTGTTCCAGAGATGGGCCTGCTTATCCTAAGCCGTCTCCGGTCAGGTACGGGATTATAATCATTTCCGCTTCCCGGCCACTTGGTGCAGGATAGAGTAAATTCAAATTCCTCACCTGTCTCCCAATCACGGCCAGCCAAAGTCTTTGCGACTGTTGGCGTCCAAGTGCCGCTGGCAGAATAAGTATTGGCAAAGGTCATCGTGTGATTGGACACACCATGATGCCCCTCACGTTTGACCACAAAAGTGAGATTGTATTCCTCTAATTCGTCAAACGTATAGACAAGACCAGCATCTGGATGCTCAACTTTATAAGCGTTTTGGGCGGTAGCATCCCTCACAATATAAATCTTCTGCTCACCTGCTCCCGCTTGCCCAGAATTCGTAGCCATCACGCTAAGTACTTCCGGCTTTCCTTTCTGATAATCCTCGTTATCGTCCTGCCACTCCTCCACCGTAGCCTGCCTGATTATCTGCTCAGCATTAACATAATACCAACCGTTCTTCCAGGAATCGTCCGCTCCTTCAAACGCTCCTTCATCTGATTCATAGCTTTCATTTTCGAAAACAGCATTTACCCAGTCATCAAAAGTTGTTACAACTTCCTGATCCGTCTCACAGGTAGCAATCGGCTCAACCCCTTCAGCATGGATATGATCCGGCGCGCATTCGTACAACTCGAAGTCCATTTCATCTATAATGCCGTCATGGACTCCTGCAGAAGGATGTTCCGTATCAGCCGCCACTGCATTCCGCAAAGTGATAACCATTGTATACACCTTAGGGTCATATTTTATACCTTCAAATGTATACTCATTTTCCGGCGACGCCCCTTGCGGTCTGGTTTCTTCAATTCTGAGAGTGTAAACCAGGTCCCCGGTATGGGAACTGACCTCAGGCTCACTTCCCGTCACATTCTCCGGATCCTCAGCGTATATATACTGTCCATCGCTTCCTTCAGCCGTGGGAATGAATACGACCTTTGAAACATCCGGCACAATGTCTCCAGCTTTATAATTGACACCATCCACAGTACACTCAGCATTAAACTTCCATACCACAGGGAATTTAATATCGTGGAAATCTATCTCCTCGAAATTGAACGTGTGACCCTTATCCACCTCATGGTTTTGGCCTCCCTCCGCCATACTGTTACGATTGGTCACATTATTCTGATTAAAATCAATCTCCTTCTTTTCGGCAAATGTCCCACCTTCCATTCCACCGTGCAAACCGCCGATGTAGAGCTGACTTGATTTGAGCGCTTCGACAGTCTGATCGTTGGCTCCAGTTATGGTAACAGTAAACTTATCATTTGCAAGCCAATTTCTTTTTACATCGTCTTCATCATTAACAGGCTGTCCATTCTGCCCCAACCGCCCAGTGAATATCTTTGTAATAGCGTAGCTGGTAGTCTGAATTGCCGGCTGTATGGTATAAGTATTAACAAATGTAGGAGCCACCCCGGCATAACGCCGCATAGAATTATAATCTGTCGGATACGCCGGAGACGCAGCACCCTCTTTAGGATCACGGGAATAAATATTGCGCACTTCCGCTTTCAGATATGAATTTTCCGCAGTGATAGGAATTCCCTCGTCTTCGCCGGGATCCAAAACACGGGTCACTTCAATTTCAACCACAAACACTCTGTTTGATTTACTCAGCGTTCCGGACAACTCTCCGCCCAGATCATTCTCACTGACAGTAAACGTATAAATTCCCGCTGCCGGGAATACATGCGGTTCCACGGCCTGAGCTCCGCCTATAGTCCCCTGTGTTGAACGATTTAACGATGCATCGTTCGGATGCTCCTCCTGGTCTTCGTCCGGATCGTCCGGTTTTTCTTCTTTCACCGTATAGCTGGTTATCAGACCTACCGACTGCTTTGTATCCGCCATAGGAGTCTCAATATCTGCAGCACCATTAACTGAGGTAACGGATGTAGCAAACTGGCTATGATAATTGACAGTGATGTCGTTTGTATTATTATTAAATCCGCTAACAAACTCCTTTAAATCAGCAAGAATTTTCTGTCTGCTGCCATTATCTCCAAACAAGGATTTCTCCGTGTCATCCATCACAAAGAATCCCGAACTACTATCAAAAACACCCTCAGTAATATCCGTAATCAATGTCCCATCCGTGTTGCTCTGACGAAACGCGATATCAAAAGTAAACTGATCTCCCTCATTCCATGCACGGCCATCGATCTGCTTACGTATAGCCATATCCCCGTTGGCAGGAATATTGGCAATGGTGGCCTGCACATAGTTGTCCTCCCCAAAGAGAAAATTCCGCATCTTCCAGTCTTCCCAATCCTCATCTGTCATTCCCTCTGGCTTCTCCCGATAATACTCATTGTTAGGCGTATTTTTCGGATGAACCAGATAAAGGGTCTCCATAATACGATAGCCTGCCGGAGCAAACATCTCACGGATGACATAATGCTTATTCGGATCCAGTCCGGCAAACGCCACCTTTCCGTTGGCACGGGTAGAAGAACTGCCTACCTGGCGGTCCGACAACCATTGCAGATCATCGGCTGTATTGCCGTTGATACGCTGCTGCACTGCGTCAATAGTAATTTCACTTTCACCGGCAAGACTCGTATAGATACGGAACGTCGCTCCCTGGAGATAATTCCTGTCCTCTAGCGCACCAGTATATTTCAAAATCTCAATCACACCGGGATCAGAGGCATTGGTGATATTGATGGTGATCTCGGCAGTACCGGGATTACGATCGAGAACCGCATGGAAAGGCGCACTTATCCCGGTTCCTGTTTTCTCCCATGTTGTTTCTGTCATATCTGCATCCGTGCCAAGAACACTCAGATCCTTCCAATCATGCGTTTCATCAGCGTTAGCGTCAGGAATATCTTTCTGATCAAGAATATTATCCCCATTTAAATCACTCAACTCAATGTACTGGCTCTCACCCACAAAGCTGATATACGTCCCGGAAGACGGATCATAATCAAACGTATGCCGGAACAGATAATTCTTGGTATCCACCGCTGCAATGTAATACTCGGCTGCCGTATACCAGTCCGTAACCTCTGCACCGTTCATCGTAGATGGAAGCAGCTCATAAGTATACTCCTCATTTTCGATCCTGGCCAGAGGAAGCTCATCATAAACGTGGGATGTGCCTGTGCTGTCCACATAACAGACTTCGAACACTGTAGTCTGAGGAAGCGAAACACTCCCGTTCACTGCATATGTCTTTTTCAGTTTCAGTTTGGTATAGGCATCGTAATGATAACCTACATCTACCGCTGTAACCGTGTGATTAGTCTCACCATCTGTCCTGTTACTATCCGGGTTAACCATACCTTCACCTTCACCCACCCGGATAATCTGCACCTCAGTGCCGCGGCCCGCCGTGTCATAAGCATACAGAGCGTATGAACCGTAATATGTGTCGCCTGTTGTTTTTATCGGCTCCGGCAGTGTATTCCCCGAGGTAAGTACATAACTGGCATCCGGCCGGCAGACTTCATAGACTACTTCCGTTCCATTTGCTTTATCGTAGGGGATATTGGTAAAGAAATACCGCCCCTCCACCGGCGTCACGTCCGACTTAAAGAGTTCATAATATGTTTTTTCCGGATCAAATACTGTTCCAGTAAATTTTCTCACAACATTCCGCTGCATACCAATACTATCGCCAGAATTGACTTTTCCGGATACGCTGTCTACCGTATAATAGGTACTGCCGGTAATCGGTTCATCATCCGCTGTCTTCGTATACAGATTCAGAGTAACGCCGGTAAGAAGGCTGTCGCTGTCAGCCATTGAGTCATACTTACCATTAGAGTCTTTATCATAAAATACCTGTCCCGTCAGATTGAACGCGTCACCATCGATGATACGGATCGTCTGCGCAGAATCCTCGATAACGGCGGGTTCGGCAGGAATAAACGTCCAGAAATCAGAGATTCCGAAATCGTATGTATTTTTCTCTGACACTGACGATATTCCTACCGGATTTTTTTCGCTGTCCAGATAGTCAATTTTATCCTTTTGGCTCTCATAATCTTTCAGAAATGCTCCGTCTTTATCATAGTATTCGATCAGGTTGGTTGTATGACTATGATCCCCAATACGGATATAATTTGCTGTCCCTGCCTTTGCCGCACTAATGTTATTTTTAATATAGTCTGTCTGACGTGCTTTATATTCTCCGCCATCAGTGTTCATATTGACATACTTATAATACGGATTGCCTATATCATCATTAGTCATCAAATTATCCGTATTATTCTCAAATCTGTCAACCGCACTTTCTGTCAACCCGGTACGGCCCACATGTTCTCCGTAGTAGATAGCCGAATCATCGTAATAGATAACGCTCTTGGTAGCGTCCAGAATATTCTCATTTCCATCTCCAAGGTCGCTGATCTGTTCTCCTGCACGATTATATATGGGACTCACACGAGTAAATGTAAATCCTTTTACGGAAGTTTCCACATCATGAACCGGGAAATGAATCTCCCCGGCCTTAGTAGTCAAAGTGATCAAATCCTCGATCTTATAATCCCCTTCGGGAATAACCGTACCTTTTCCATCTCTGCCATCCCAGTAAAAATAGTTGGTAGAATATGGCTTTACCGGCCCGGAGATAGTGACGGGAGCATAGTCGCCCTTAGACCCTCCAATTGTCACTTCATCGAATTTCAGTACCAGCGTAGCAGTAGTTGCTTCTCTCGTGTCAAAGGCAAAGTACCCGCCCATACCCACATAAGATCCTGGAACTTCCTTACCTTCATCATCTGTGATAGTATCCACAAACCGAATATTCTCCGCCGGATCGGGCTGGATTGCCCTGGAGTAAAGATGCCCGTTCAGATCAGCGTTAGGCATCTCGAAAAAGATATAGAAACTTTTAGCCTGATCTGTATTGACGCTGCCTGGATACTTATAACTGGCGCCGAATTTCTTAAAATTTGAAGTACCGTTGTTCTCCTCTTTCACAGATTTGTACAGGGTACTGCCGGTTGCGTTATCTGTTAATCCCCGGTTATCCGCAAAAAAGCTGTACGTATTGGGTTTTATGCCCTTCCAGTCCCAACGATAGATATAACTGTCCGTGGTAACTACATAGTAAGTCTCACGGACTTCGCCACCATTTTCCTGAAGAGCAAGATAGTCCGCATAGACACGGCCGGTTTTTTTGTAGCCCTGCTCATTAAACACACTTACATCCCAGGCAGCTACCAGGGCACCTTGAGCATTCTCATTTCTTGTAGCCGATTGAGAATAAAAATTAGAGATATTCTTATACGACTGCCCATCAGTACCACTAAGGTCATAAGAATGAAACTCAAAGGTATACACTCCTGTCTCCGTAACCTTATATGTCAGTGGGGTATAATTATACGTCCCCTGAGACTGTCCATTCGGACTTTCCAAAGTTTTAGCCAGAACTTCTGTCTGAACATTAGGGATATGACCAAGCCCATTCTGTTTCACATCATAAAGAATACGGTTGCCCCGCAGATCCGTCAGCACGATATCCACAGAGATATCTGTGTCCACTGTATCGTCCGCTTCATCATACCCCAGGCGCTTTTTGATCTCCTTCTTCTCTTCTTCAGTTGCTTCGCGGTCGCCTGCCATATTCAGTTTGGAATTATAGATATTGGAACCAAAACAGATTGTTTCTCCCTCGAACGCATAGACATGAATATAGTTCTTACCTTCTATTCCGCCGAACACATCATTCCGCCAGTAGAGATACGGACGGGCAGAATTATCCCGCCAGGTCAGCGTCTCCAGATCAAACTTCTTCTCATACTCTTCCTGACGGGCCTTCTTCTCCGCCTCATAATCCACTTTCTCTTCCGCCTTCGCCTCCGGCAGATTGATGTTCATCAGACCAAACACCATCGCCACTGCCAGCAGTCCTGCCAGTACACGGCGCCCCCCCGAGTTGAACCGCCTCGTCATTCTGCGGCCATCTCGCGCCCATTTCGTTCTCATATTGATTTCCTCCTGGAATAGAAATTGATGGAGTATTTTACTTTCCATTTAAGCGCGGCCTGTTTGCAGCTATCACTCAAAACGCAGAAACTCCCCATGCCGCACGGAAGAAAATGAAACCAGTCCGGCCGGGCATCTCCCAGAACCCGCCTGCCGGACAAAATTGCATATATGAAATTATATTTATACATAAAAATATATAGCATGGATCCTGTCAAATTGCAAGAAGTCTTTTTTGAGCCTGCTTATTGATAAATATGCGACTTTTGTGTATGATTTTATTGAAATGTTCGACCGCAGGGGTACATTTACCTGTCCTCCTGTGAAAGCAATACAAAAAGTTAAACGCCCCGCTGTCGGTATTATCGAGATGATGAGGCGCCTGTTTAAAAAAATTGTTAAAAAATCAGAAAAACCTCTTGACCTTCCACCTTCTGGAAGGTGTATGGTCGAATCAGCATCCGAGACAGAAAGGCGGCGCGGCAATGAAGATCAATCAGGTAGAGGAACTGGCGGGCATCGCGAAGAAGAACATCCGCTTCTACGAAGAGGAAGGCCTTCTGACCCCGGGACGCAATCCTGCCAACGGCTACCGGGAGTATTCCCTGGAGGACGTGGCGCTCCTTCGGAAGATCCGACTCCTGCGGAAGCTGTCGGTCCCCATCGGGGACATCCGGGATATGGCCGGCGGAACGCTCTCCTTAGACGACTGCCTGGAGAGGCGGCTTGCGGCCCTGAACCGGGAGGAAGCCACTCTGGAGCACACGCGGCTGATCTGCCGGATGATGCAGGACGACCGGACAGCGTTTGACGGCCTCGACGCCGCCCGCTGGCTGGATCAGATGGAAATTCTGGAAGAAGGAGGTACGCAGTTTATGAATGTGGAACAGACAGATTTAAGGAAACGGAAGCTCGTCCCCGTCATCGCGGCGGCGGTCACCGTCGCGGTCATGCTGATATTTCTGGCCGTCTTCTGGCGGCTGAACCAGCTGGATCCCGCGCCCGCGCCGGTTCTTGTGATCATCACCGTTATGCCGGTCCTGGTCATAATCGGTGTCGTCGCTGCATGCAGGGAAAGACTGAAAGAAATCGAAGGAGGAGAAGAAAATGAAGCTCTTAAATATTGAACATTACCCCGGCAAAGAATACGAGGCGCTTGGCCTTGTGAAAGGCTGCGTCGTGCAGTGCAAGAATCTCGGCCGCGACTTTATGGCCGGTATGAAGACGCTGGTGGGCGGCGAGATTCCCGGCTACACCGAGATGCTGAACGAGGCCCGGGCCATCGCCGTCAAGCGCATGGTGGACGAGGCCGAGGAACTCCACGCGGACGCGATCATCGGCGTCCGTCTGGCTTCCTCCTCCATGATGCAGGGCGCCGCCGAGGTCGTGGCCTACGGGACGGCGATCCGGTTTGTTGAGAAATCGTGAGGAAATACGGGAAGAGCGTCACGGATGCGTTTTTGCATACTGACGTAATACAAGCAAGGCGTCAACGGCGCTCTACTCACATGAAGCAGCCAAACGGCCCGCCCGGAAGCTCTCGTTTCCGGGCGGGCCATTGCTGTCATATCAAGTGCCGCATCACTCCCACTCTTCGATCTCAAGATACTCTTCACACCCGCGCAGAGCTTCCGGCAGCGGTCCGCTCTCTACGAGGTACAATTCATGCAGCGCCCTTGTACATCCCAGATACACCTTCCGCCGGATGGAAGCATTTCCTTCGTTCGAATGAACACAGTGATACAGGATCACCGCGTCGAATTCCAGGCCTTTCGCAAGCAGAAGCGGAAGAATGACCACTCTGCCTTTTAACTCGTCCTCGGGAGACTCTATCAGCTGCACTTCGTCCCGGTCAGGCCGTCCCTCCCAATCTGGCCGTTCCCCTTGAATTGCGTCGGTTTTCTCCTGATCCGGCTGCCCGGCCCCGGATGGAGACGCGGCCGCCCGATTACTGCGCCCCCGCAGCCTCGACCAGACCGCCTTGGCCTCCTCCCCGCTGTTTGTGATGACCGCAGCCGAATGATACTTCTTAAACCGCTCAAGGATCGGCGCGATGCAGGATAGCGGATCCTGGCTTATGATATACCGCGGCTTACCAGCCATCCGCTGAAAATAGGAGTATCCTTCCGCGGCGCCGATCAGCGCGAAAGCCAGCGCGTTGATGTCTCCGGACGAACGGTAACATTTGCCGAGCCGGATCCGAACAAGGCCGGACCCGAATACATCTTCATAAGCGTCATACTCCTGGATCGTCGTCAGCGTATTGACAGTCTGGCAGATATCGCCAAGCAGCGTAAAGCTGCTTTTGGGCAGCAGCCGCTTCATGATATGCAGCTGGAGCAGACTGTAATCCTGGGATTCGTCGATCACCGTGTGGAGGATATGGGAAAACGGAGCCGCCTCCCCCATCAGCACTTTGACGAACAGCAGAAAAAGCGCGTCCTCGTACCAGAGCACGCCAAGCTTCAGCGACTCGTAAAACCGCACCGCCTCTTCCTCTTCTTCCCCCGCCCGGCGCAGATACGCGGTCAGGATAAGCGCCGCCTGTTTCCCCGGATCCAGACGGTTTAAGCGGATGAATTTCTCCTGCGCCGAATCCAGATACGACTGCAGCGTCCTCTCATAGATCAGACGGAGTTCCCACTCCGACAGATATGCCTCGTGGTCTCCTTCAATATCCCTGCAGATCTCTTCCTTATTCGTCTCAAAGAATTCCTCGATCGACTGCCGGATCCGGTGTTCCAGCCGGCTGCGGCGGGCCTTAAAATCAAGCGCCCGGTCCGCCTGCCGAACCTGCCGGTCATTTTCACCGGATTCCGGCGATATCACAAGCTTCCCCTTGTAGCGGATCTCAGGCACCTGGAACGCAAAAGAAGCAAAATAATCCGTACAATACTGAATCATATCCGCGGAATATTTGAGGCGAAAGTATTTCAGACGAGCTGAGTCAGGATCCTCCTTCTCCAAGGCTGGCTTCATTTGCCCCAAAGCCCAATTTACCTGCCCCTGCGCTGACCGCTCCGGAACCGGATTCGCCCGCTCTGAATTCGGTTCCGGCTGCTTCGGATCCAAACTCTCCCGCGTCAGATCTGATCTGCCATCCAACCACTTCAGCTGACTATAATAATCCTCCACTGCCACGCCTTTATCCATAAACGTCTCCAGGATATCCGCAAAAACCATATTCCGCGGCGGCATTTCCCCAAGATCCGGCAGGATCGACGAAACGTATGAACTGAAAATATGGTTGTTTGCCAGAACCAGAACATTCTCCGACTTTACGGTATCTCTCAAATTGTAAAGCACATACGCGACGCGGTGCAGCCCAATGCTGGTCTTCCCGCTGCCTGCCAGTCCGTAGATCAGGCAGGAGCGTTTCGGATCGCTCCGGATCGCCAGATCCTGCTCCTTCTGAATACTGGCGGCGATGACCTTCAGCTTATGGTCGGAATGTTCGGAAAGCACTCTATCCAGAATATCGTCGCCTATAGACGACTCCGTGTCATAAGCCTGCAGAAGACGCCCCTCCTCGATCCGGTACCGCCGCTTCCCCGTGACACAGACCTCTTCCCGGTAATCCCGCACCTGATACCACGCCGGCCCGACGCCGAAATGATAAAACATCGCGGAGACAGGCGCCCGCCAGTCCACGACGCAGATCTCGTGGGTCTCGTCCTCCGCGAGGCCGTAAGTCCCGATATAGACGGTGTCCTTCTCACCGGTTTCCCTCTCATCAAAATCCAGACGGCCGAAGTAAGGCGACTTCTCCATTTTCTCAAGCCGTCCGATTTCCAGCTCGTTCTGCTCATACTGCTCTTCCGCCGACCTCACATCGGCCTCCTGAACACTCAGAAGAACCACGTCGTCAAAATCGCTGATCTGGTGCCGGTTCTCCTCCCACATCTCCTTCCGCTCCTGCAGCACCCGGCCTTTCAGCGGAGTCCTGAGATCACGCAGCCGCGCAAGCTTTCCCCGGATGATACCTTCCACCTTGTTCAGATAGTTTTCTTCCTGCTGAAAATCGCTCTTCTTCATGCTGTTCCTCCCCGGCCGAACCGTATGCCTGACATCGGACAATGTTCTCGCGGCGCGCAGCAGACGCAGACACAGGCCGCGCCCATCGCGCCTCCAAAACCGCAGCGTGTTAAGTATAGCCCATTAAGTATAACCCTCGGCTTCCGATAATACAAGGCTTGTAATTACAGGCATTTTCTGGTATAATAATTACCAGAGAAAGAAGACTTCTTTGATTTCAGGTGCAGATTTTCAGAATTGAAAAAGCACGGAGCGCAGTTCATAATTACTTCTGTGTTTCGTGCTTTACTTATAGCTATTAATTTTCCTCAAGATGTTCTTCCAGAAGCTTTTGCAGCGCTTCTTTGCTGGGCAGGACAGTCTCATATTGGCTGGCAAAAATCTGAGAATTATCCTCCGGTAAAGTCATTTCAACAACGGCGTTGTTCTTTTCCTTACAAAGCAAAATCCCGATCGTCAGATTTTCGTCCGGAAGCTTCACCATGCGGTCATAGTAGTGGACATACATCTGCATCTGTCCGATATCCTGATGCTTAAGCTCCCCGATTTTCAAATCAAAAAGGACAAAGCACCGCAGCAGCCGGTTGTAAAATACAAGATCAACCATAAAATGTTCTTCATCGAAAGTGAAACGCACCTGCCGTCCGATAAAAGCAAACCCGGTTCCCAACTCCAGAAGAAATTGCTGCAAATGATCGATAATACGGCTCTCCAATTCGCTCTCTGAATATTCCGGAAACTCCTTAAGGCCAAGAAATTCAAGAACATAGGGATCCTTTACCGCGTCTTTCGGAGATTCTATTTTCTGCCCTTCCAAAGCAAGGCGGTAGACCTCTTCTTTCTTTATACTGAGTGCCAGACGCTCATACAGGGCGCTGTTGTACTGTCGCTTCAGTTCGCTTAAACTCCAGTCGTTTTTGACGGATTCGATTTCGTAAAAATGCCGCTCCTCAGGGTTATTGATCCGCATCAGCTTTAAGTAATGCGACCAACTCAGGAAAAACTTCCGCCCAGTGCTGACTGCCGGCAGATTTTCAAATTGGCTAAACACTGTTTCGCCAATCTGATCCTCAGAATAGACCTTATAGAACTGCCGTATATTCTTCAGATTAGCGATAGAATAGCCTTTTCCATAGATCTGCGTCAGGTAGTCGGAAAGTTCCTTCAGAAGCTGAGTGCCGTATGCCGCCCGGCGTTTCCCGTGCTGCTCTTCCTCTACGATCATTCTGCCGATTTCAAAATAGGCATAGACCATGGAAAGATTCACGGCCGTTTTTGCATTTTTTCTCGCATTTGCAAGCACATCTGAAACGCTTTTCAAAAAATCCTGATTAGAAAAAACGGTAATTTCGTCCTTTTTCATTGCTGTTCCCCCCTCAGATTACTTTCACTCTCGTATCCGACGCCAACAGTTTGAAAATCGCGCTCACGTTGATTTTCGCATGGCTATTGGCGAAAAGCAGGTCAGCACATTATACTTCCCGCCCTTTTCCCATAATCCAGCAATTACATTGTACCCAAAAACGCGAGTGAAATCAAGTGATCCCGGCAGGTTTATAGAAAGGCCGCCGCACAATCCCCAAAACAAGTCTGGCAATCGCCGCCGTTTTATGCTATACTAAGGAAACACCAGCCCATAACAGGAAAGAAGGAAACGACTATGCAGGAATTCACCTATAAACTGATGGAAAATGGAACCTATTGCGTCGCGGGCTACCAGGGCGACGAAGCCGAAGTGACGATCCCGGACACCTACAACGAGATCCCGGTAACCGTCCTCTTCGATCAGCTTTTTGCCGGACACGCAGAGATCACCTCCGTCCGCATTCCGGAGACGGTTACAGACCTGGGGGAATTCCTGTTCGACGGATGCGTAAACCTTCATCATCTGGATCTCCCGGCCGGGCTTACCAGCCTGTGGGGATACACCTTCGCCCGCTGCGGCCTGGAGGAGATCATCCTGCCGGACAAGCTGGCAAGCCTGCCGCCCTTCGCGTTCAAGGACTGCAAGCAGCTGAAACGGGTAGTCTGCGGCAAAGGCATGAAGAAGATCTACGCCTGGGTCTTCGGCGGCTGCGACCAACTGAAGGAGCTGAATTTCGGGCCGAATGTGCAGATCAGCCCGGAAGCGTTCCAGACGAAGGTACTGAATACATGAAGAGCGTCACCGGCGCTCTTCTCGCATGGTAATACGGGAGATCAGCAACGCAGCGCAGGACAGGCCGGGGCTGTTTTCAATTAGGCAGCGTCACAAAGCCTTATTTATTGCCTCTCCTGTAAGTCATCTCAACATATTTGCTCGCCCATACTCTATCCCAGGGTCCGTATTCGCTGATTTGGCAGTCGTGATGAAGATCCTCCGCAACTTCAAGGATCACATCTTTTAATTCCAGCTTATCAATGAATTTCTCAGGAATGGCATCGAACCCCAGCGCGGCTCCGAGGATATTTCCCGCGACCGCTCCGGTTGAGTCACTGTCGCCATCATGGTTCACGGCGGCTATGATCCCCTTCTCGAAATCATCCGCATATTTTAACGAACAGTATACGGCAATCGCAAGGGTCTCCTCAGCCACCCAGCCTTCGCCAAGCTGCCGGATCGCGTCAAGGTCATCGAGGCCCGCCGCGGAAAGGTCGACCGCTTTCCGAATAAGCGTCAGCAGCTCGTCCATATGCTTCGCCGTCGGAAAAAGCGCCGGCATCATGCATATGGCGTCTTTCACAGCGTCCGGGATACTATCGCCGTATTCCGAAATCCGCAAAATAATATGCGTAAGCATGGCAGCCGGAATATATCCGAGTTCATGTCCGTGAGTCAGCGCCGCGGCCTTCGCCCCGATCCTATCTATCTCTTCCGGCTCATACTTTTTATCGCAAAAATACAGTCCGACCGGCGCGATGCGCATGATCCCGCCGCACCCCTTACTGTGATTCGGCGGATGATCAATGGTTCCGTTCCCGCCATGCTCCAGAGCGGACAGGCAGGTATTTCCCGGCGCCCTGCAGCTGAACATCTCCGGGACATTTACAAGCCATGAAAAGTGGTATTCCTCCGGCAGCGGATACCGCTCGGTCTGGGTCCGGTACCAGTCCCGGTAACTGCGGGCTATGTAACACTCGGCATAGTCGCCCATGATGCCGCGGGTCATTCCTCTGGTCGTCCCAAGCAGAAGCCCAGTGGCAGTAAACAGCGTCATCTGCGTATCGTCGGATATTTCCGCAACGCCATGGCGGAGCTCATATTCGGTGATGCCGTCCGGTCCATACTTTCGAAAAATGGATGAAGCCGGCATAAACTCGACCGCATACCCAAGCGCGTCGCCGGCGGCGCCGCCGATAAGACAGCCTTTGAATCGATTCAAATCACGCATTTGCATCTTCCTTTCCAAATCTGACTGCAAAAATACCTGCCGGAATCTTTACTGTCTGTCGGGCCACGCCGTCAGAATCTCCGTCAGGCACCCCAACATATCCTCCGAAAGTCCCAGTACCTGCAGCTGGCTGAGGATCACGGGGACCGATTTCCCGCTGCAGACAGTGCGATAGATCTCCGTCTTCTGATCGAAATCCATCTCCGCCCGATCCAGGAAATCATATGCCAGTTTCTTTGTATCATTCCCCGCCAGTTCCGGCTTTCGCGTAAATCTTACTGTTAGCTCAGCCGTCACCGGCGCCGCGGGCAAAACGATCCGCAGGCAGTGCCTTTCTTCTTCGTAGGAAGTATGTACTTCCAGCGGCTTCCCGTCGGCCGTGCAGACTGCCTCATTCTCACGGCATCCGTAAAACTCGATCACATGCGTCCTCTCTGCCGGGATCAGGGACAGTTCGCCCTTCGCGGGATGAATTACAATGGCCGGATCCTCATTCCAGGACAACTCCACAGCGGTCTCCGCGCAGATTCCCTTCTGATAATCGCAGCTCACATTGTCGTCTTCATAGAGTACGAATCTTCCATCCGCGCCGCCGTAAATGCGCCATATCAATGCTGCAGGGTTCTGATCCATATGTAAGGTTCTTTCCACTGGCGCATCCTCATGCACTGACAGTTTTTTCGGCGCTGCTGCGTAAGCGGTCAGCGCAGGTTCCTTCTCATGTTCGCCAACGCAGACACTCGCCATAAATACATTCTCCTGTGTATCATCATAACTCGCCGCAGGCATCCTATCCTGCGCTCCGGCGTACTCTTTCTCTCCCTGCATCGGCACGATCGCCCCGGCCTTCGCCAGCACCGGCATGGATTCGATCCCTCGGTACATCCGGATCGTGCGTCCGCCCTCATAGATCACGCCGGTGAAAAAGTCGATCCATGTCCCTTCCGGCAGCCAGACTGTCTCCCTGGCACGGTTGATCCCCGGCACCGCCGGCGACGTAATGGGCATCACAAGCAGCTCCGAGCCGAAGAAATACTCATTCTTCTGCCGATAGGCAGCCCAATCCTTCGGATACCGGTAATAGACCGGCAGGACCAGGGGCGTATCCTCCGCCCACGCGCGGTGGTTCATCGTATACAGATAGGGAACAAGCCGGTGGCGCAGCCGCAGGAAATCATCCATCACCGCGCGGACCTCCGCCCTGAAGCGCCACGGCTCCTTGCCGTTAAACTCATTTTTCGTGCTGTGCAGACGGTTGATGGGGGAGAACACGCCGAACTGGTACCATCTTGCCTCCAGCTCGTCATTCTTATACCCTCGCATGTGACCGCCGATGTCGTGGCTCCACCAGCCGTAACCGATATTGGACGCCGTACTGGTAAAATACGGCTGGAACCGCAGCGACTCCCAGGTGATCACAGTGTCCCCGGAGAACCCAACCGGATAGCGGTGGGAGCCGGGCCCCGCGTAGCGGGAAAATGTCATCGGCCGCTTCCCGTCTCGCGCACTGTCCAGGAAGTGGAAATGGTTCAGCATCCACAGCGGATCCATTCCTTCCATCTTCGTAACGCCGCCCTGCTGCCAGTCGAGCCACCAGAAATCCACGCCCTTTTCCTCCTGCGGGTGGTGCAGATACTTAAAATAAGCAGCCAGAAACGCCGGATCCGTGATATCAAAGGCGATCGGCGCTTCTCTGGAAATATCCCTGCCCAGCTCCTTTGCCATCGCGGCGTACATTTCCTCATGCGCTCCGACGCCCTCCGCCGGATGCACATTTAACGTGATCCGCATGCCCCGCTCATGCAGTTTCCGCATAAACCGCTCCGGATCCGGGAAGAACTCCCGGTTCCAGGTATAGCCGGTCCAGCCGCTTCCGTACTTCGGATCGATCTTCACCAGGTGCCAGTCCATATCGATGACAGCCACCGAAAATGGAATGCCCTCCCGGTCGAACCGCTCCATCAGTTCCAGATAGCTCTCCTCCGTATACTCGTAGTAACGGCTCCACCAGTTCCCCAGCGCGAACCGCGGCAGCATCGGCGTCTTTCCGCACAGATGATAGAAATCCTTCAGGCATTCCAGATAGTCCGCTCCGTATCCCCAGAAATAGAGATCGCAGATTCCTTTCCTGCGCGGTTCCACCCAGCCATCGTCCGTCAGGATCAGAGAGCGGGAGTCATCCAGCACAGAAAAGCCCAAGATCGACATCAGTCCATGACCCAGCTTACAGTCCCCGTCCACCCCGTCGAGCGTACGGACAGTTCCGCCCAGGTCGTCCACAGAATCTCCATAATGCCAGACGCCTCCGCCGGCCAGCGAATCGCACTTCATCTCGATCTGTAATCCTCTGGCAGAAAATGCCTTCCGGTCATAACGAAGACGCAGACGCCGGGTGACGATCCGAAGCTCGCCGTTCTCTTCCTCTGCCCGGTATGACCCAGCCGGGAAGTCGCGGTTCAAAACTGTCTGCGTCGCCCGGTCCTCGAAGATTCCGTCCTCGCTGTACTCCAGGCGGATCAAACCTTCCGTCAGCACTGTGATCCGATATGTATCCCCGGTTATCATGTTCTCCGCCAATGCCTGCGGATGCATTGGTAATTTATATTGTCCCTGAGCCATCATCTTATCCCTCCATACCTTTCTGCCTCTTCTATCTGCTCTTCGAACCTTTGCTCTTCAAACATCATTCGGAACGTCATTCGGAAATATTGCAGACCATATTCGGAAATATGTCAAACCACATTCGGAAATATGTCATATAATAATCGATATATTTCCGAATGCATATTTCCGAAAATACTGCTGCCGTACTGCGCTCTCTATGACGATCCTCCGCTATAGATTCTCCCTACGCAGCTTCTCCTTATCATACACGATATTCCCGCTCTTCCCGTCCTCCCGCTCGAACCGCATATTGCATTTCTTCGCGATAAAGGCTTGATATCCACGGAATTCATAGGGCAGGTCGTCCGCCTCGCCGCGCAGCGCCTCATCGATCGCCTCCAGCACATTGTCGATCATATCCGTCCCGGCCTCCATCACCACATGGGACATGTAGATCCGGTCGTACTGCCCGGCCAGACGGCTCTGCACGCGCTTCAGATTATCACGATATTCCGTCAGGAGACTGGACTCATTAAGGAACAGGTAAGTAGCGTTATTACAGGAATCCCCGGTGATCAGGGTGCGCATTTCCCGCAGCAGGAACACCATACTGCCCGGCGTATGCCCCGGCAGGGCGTAAGCGTCGATATGGATACCGCCCAGATCGAAGCTGTCGCCGTCATGAAGCGGCCGGAACGGATAATCCGGCGCCTCCGGCACAAAATCCTCTTCCGTCAGTTCCGCAAAGCGCGGACCTAAATTCGCTTTGAGATAGCCTTTCCTCGCCTCCAGGGGGCAGCGCGTGCGGTACAGCGGAATGTCCCGCTCATTCATATAGACCGTATCAAACTCCGGCGCCCCGGGCGCATGATCCACATGACCGTGAGTTAAAAGCACGATTAGCGGCTTGTCCGTCAGACCGTTTACAAACGTTTTCAAATGACCGACGCCCACGCAGGTGTCGATGAGAGCCGCGCGCTCGGTGCCTTCCACCAGATACAGAAGCTCGCCGCTTAAGCTGCGGATCAGGGTCAGATTATCGTTGATCTTTTCCGTGACATAGTAATTCATATGGTCCTCCATTCTGCCGCGTGGAAGCGGCGATTTAATCTCTAATTCATATCCATGACAGCTTATTCTCTTCCAGCCATCTCCGTCTCTTGACGGTTTCACAGTCTTTTAATCGTCTCTCAATAACCTTATGCCTTAGAATCCACACAAAATCAAAGATCATATACCTCTTGAATCCAATGTAATCTCAATATCGAGGATATTCTTTATCTCCAGCTCCATCCGATCCGTGAAAATGACCTTCCTCCCGGCCGGATCGACCTGCTTCACCCGGCCCGTCTTCGTCCGGTACGCTCCGCCCTCCTTACGCTCATCTGCCTCGAAGTATGTGACCGTCGTCTCCGGCTGATCGCCGGTCTCAACCAGCCTTGCCAGTTCCGCCAGCTTCTCATCCAGCCGCACCAGCATATCTTCATCCAGAAATATCCGGCCTTCCGTCAGCCGGGCCGTTTCCCGGATCGCGTCGCCGTGGCCCGTCAGAGCCGCAAACGGCGAGAACTGGGCCGCACGCTCGGTGATGCTCATATGCGGATGGGTTTTGGAGACATGGTGGGGGAGATTGATGATGTCTTTGTATCCACGATTTTCGTTATTTCCGCGATTATATCCGCGGTCATGACCAACGGGATTTTCGCATTGTTCTCCGCTATTTCGCATATGTCCGCCCATGCCGTTATGATCTCTCATATTGTTGCCCTTCCCTTTTCTTCCTTACGCTTTATGTCCCCCGATCTGCGCGTTCCGCTGCGCCGCCGTCGCGCCTTCCTGCAAATTCATACCCTTAAGCACCGCGTTCTTGCCGTACTTCTTCTTGATGGAAAGCATGGCCTCCTGCATCTTCCGCTCCTTCGCAAGCTGCTCCTCTTCCTTCTGCTTCTCCCGCTCCAGTGCCTCGTAATCCGTGAACAGATCCAGCTGTACCATCTCCGGCTCCGCCTTCGTCTCCCTCTCATCCGACACCCGGCACGCCGCGACAGTAATCCGACGCACCAACAGATCCGGGTCAATGATCCGGTCATAGAGCCGCAGAACCGCCTCCGAGATCAGCCGCGACGAGGAAGTCTGCCGTTTCAGATTCTCCGTCCCGTGGGCGTGTTTGGGGATCCGGCGGCCGTAGCGGTCCGTGGTAACCGGCCCCTTATACCCGGCTGCCCGCGCCGGATCCGTCAGGTTCTCGATGTCATAACCGACCGTCAGCACCAGCTGATCCGTCACCAGGCGCTTATCTACCAGATCCAGCGCCAGCAGATCCGCCATCTCATGGACCACCAGGCGGGCCTTCCCGCAGTCGTAAGGACACTGCAGGACCTGTCCGGAGCTTATGCTGTTGGACTCCGGCTTATAACCTTTCACATCGGCGATCGTCACCGGCTCCCAGCCCCAGGCGTGATCGATCAGAAGTTCCGCGTTCACGCCGAATAATTTATAAAGCAGATCTTCATTGTAATAATCGCCCGGACCGCCAAGGGAACACCGGGCGATATCGCCCATGGTGTAAAGCCCGTGTTCCTCCAGCTTCCGCCGGTAGCCCTGGCCAATTCTCCAAAAATCAGTCAGAGGCTTGTGTCCCCACAGCTGCCGCCGGTAGCTCATCTCATCCAGCTGGGCGATCCGCACGCCGTCGGCGTCCGGCTCCACATGCTTCGCGCCGATATCCATCGCCACCTTGGCCAGATACAGATTCGTCCCGATACCGGCGGTGGCCGTGATACCGGTCGACTTGAGAATGTCCTGAATCATCCGCATCGCGAATTCGCGCGGCGTCAGCTTATAAGTCCCCAGATAGCCGGTGGCGTCGATCAGCACCTCGTCGATGGAATAGACGTGGATATCCTCCGGCGCTACATATTTCAGATAGATCTCATAGATCTGCGTGCTGCGTTCCAGATAAAGGGCCATCCGCGGCGGCGCCACGATATAGGAAACAGCCTTCTGCGGCGACGCGGCCAGCTCGGAAGCGTTACTGGATTCTCCCGTAAAGGTTCTCCCCGGCGCGTCCGCCAGACGCCGGCGGTTGACCTCCCGCACCTTCTGAATCACCTCAAAGAGCCGCGCCCGGCCGGGGATGCCGTATGCCTTCAAAGAAGGCGACACTGCCAGACAAATGGTCTTCTCCGTGCGGCTCTCATCTGCCACTACCAGGTTCGTGGTCAGCGGATCCAGACCGCGCTCTCTGCACTCGACCGACGCATAGAACGATTTCAGATCGATCGCAATGTAGATCCGGTCACGCCGCGTCTGCTGCTCAATGCCCAGACTTTTCTGCCTCTTTGCGTGTGGGTCTTTCCGTCGCTCCTCGCCTGAATCCTTCCACTTCTCTGCGCCTGAACCCATCCGCCGCTCTGCATCCGGCCCGGCCTGCCGCTCTGCCGCACTTTCCATCTGCCTGCACCCCCTTTCTTCCGCTTCTTTTCTCACTCTATTCAGACATCCGTCCCTTAAACATCTGTCTTCAGTATAGCAGGTCGTACTGAATTGTGCAAGAACATATGTTTGCAAATGCGTGTAAAGCGTCACTGGCGCTTTGCACGCACGGAAATACAGCAGCTCACAAAAAGCCGGGACTTTCGATCTGTCCCGGCCTTCTGTCTTCCACGTCTCCTAAGCGCTTCTGTCCTCTACAGTCCCAGCCCCTTGCTCAGCGTCACGATAAAATCCTGCACGTTGGTCACGATCCCGCGTGCCGAAAGGCTTCCCCGGTCGCTCAGCTTATTGACCGTAAATTCGGAAATATCCACGCAGTAGAAATACACCTGACGCACCGTTCCGTCCGGCAGTACCCGGTAGGACGGCGTCATATTTCCAGTAGCGATCGTGTGCAGCGTCGTCGCCATGCAGATCACCGTGGTCGCCGTGCGGATCTGATCCCGCATCCGGTCCTGGGCCTCGTACACATTGCCGTACACCGGCGGCAGCGGCCCGTCGTCGCGGATGGAACCGGCCAGCACATAGGGCACATGGTATTTCTCGCAGTTATAAATGATTCCGTTGTCGATCCGTTCCTTTTCAATAAACTGCGAAATTCCGCCATGGTATTTCACCCGGTTGATCGTATCCAGATGATTGTAATGACCATTCTCCTGGCTTTTCTGCGTATAGATATCCTGCCCAAGAGCCGTTCCCAGATAGGCAGCCTCCAGGTCATGGGTCGCAAGAGCATTTCCAGCCATCACACAGTCCACATAACCGTTCGCGATCAGCTTGGAGAACGCGTTCCTGGCGTCGTTGTCGAAAGCGAACGCCGGCCCCAGGACCCACACGATCCTGCCGTTTTCCTTCTCATGGTTCAGCAGTTCATACAGTTCGTCGTAATCTCTGGAAAATGCGGTCTCCCGCGACCGGTTCTGCCGGAACGCAAAGGTATCGCGGACCTCCTTCGCCTCGCGGAAACCATCCGGATATACATAGATTCCTTCCTCCGCATTCTCCGTCCTTCCTGTAACCACCAGATCGCCTTTCTTAAGAAGCCGGAACTCCCGCACGATAATCCTGCCGCCCTCATAGACAGGCACGCAGTCCATACGGCTCTCCTCCGCCAGGAGCCATTTCCCATCGATCTTAAAATACTCCGGGAAAATACTCATCGCATGGTAATTCTCCGGCGCGACACCGTCAAACGGCGCCGCGCAAAGCGAAGCGTCCGGCGCGTCTGCAAGAAACGGCTGATCAAATTCCGGCGGGATAAATTTTCTCAGTTCAAAACTCATGGCTGCTCTCCTTCTCATTGTGTCATAAACCCTGCAGTGCACGTTTGTCGGACGCCGAACCGGCGCGGGTATAATTTCTTGTCGGACGCCGAACCGTCGCAGATATAATCTCGTCAGAAATTATACCATAAAATTTCCGAAAAAGATATACCCGGCGATGCAGAAGACACCTATCTCCCCTCCGACATCTTAAGCTGCGCCGTCACCAGGCCGTAGTAGATTCCCTTCTTCTCCAGAAGTTCATTGTGGGTGCCGATCTCGGCGATGCCGTGGCGGTCGATGACCACCAGCCGGTCGGCGTTCCGCAGGGTGGAGAGCCGGTGGGCGATGGCAAATGTGGTTCTTCCCTTCACAAGCCGCTCCATGGCCTGTTGGATCAGAAATTCGCTCTCTGTATCCAGCGCCGATGTGGCCTCGTCCAGGATGAGAAGCCGCGGGTTATTTAAGATTGCCCGGGCGATGGAGATCCGCTGCCGCTCGCCGCCGGACAGATTGTAGCCGTGCTCGCCCACGTAGGTATTGTAGCCGTCCGGAGTCTTGCAGATGAAATCGTGGGCGTTGGCAGCCTTGGCCGCCCGGATCACTTCGGAAAGAGGAGCGTCCTGCCGTGCGAAGCGGATATTCTGGAGGATCGTGCCGGAGAACAGGAAGGTCTCCTGCAGCACCACGCCGATCTGGGAATGGAGACTCTCCATCTTGATATCCCGGATATCCACGCCGTCGATCGTGATCCGTCCCTGGTCCACGTCGTAAAGCCGCATGATCAGGTTGATTAACGTAGACTTGCCGGCGCCGGAAGCGCCCACCAGGCCGATCATTTCTCCCGGCTTCACCTCGAAATTGATATTTTCCAATACCGGCTCATAGGTCTGGTAGCCGAAGGACACATGCTCAAATGTGAACGCGCCCCGGATCGGGAATTCCTTCGCGTCCGGCTTATCCGCCATCCGCGGCTCCTCGTCCAGCACGTCGTAGATCCGGTTCAGGCTGATGACCAGCTGCATGACCGCCCTGGGCAGATGGGTCATCCAGCTTAACGGGCCGAAAAGATAGCCGCAGTAGGTGATATACTGGACCAGCTGGCCCATGCTCATTCTCCCGTTCAGCACATCCAGGCCGCCTAAGAGGACCGCGAAATAAGTGCCGCAGCTCATCAGAAAGCTGATAATCGGAAAAAGCACGGCCCAGAAGGTTTCATTTTTCCGGGAAATGGCCGCGAAATCCATGGCTGTCCGCCTGAACCTTTCCGCCTCCCGCTCCTCCTGGCCGAAGGTCTTCACCACCCGGATACCGGAAATGATATCCTGCAGCCGGCTGCTTAAGTCGTCCGATTTCAGCCACTGCTTATGGAACATCACATGGGTATGGTGCTGGAAAAGCCGGAACAAGACAAATACGAGCGCCACAAACGCCATGGAAAGAATCGTCATCTTCCAGCTGATCGTCAGCATCATGAACAGGGAAACGATCATCGTCAGAAGCGTGGAGAACATATCGCCGAACACATCCTCCATGAACTGCCGGACCTGTCGGGTATCTCTGGAAACACGGTTCATCAGCTCGCCCGGCCGGCGGTTATTGATGAAAGACAACGACAGGCTCTGGATCTTTACATACAGCTTCTGGCGAAGCGTCATGCTCAGGGACGCGCCCAGCTTGGCGCAGTTCCAGTAACGCACCACCGACAGGATGATCCGCAAAAGCAGGAGCGCGAAGCTGACTCCCGCGAAAAGCCACAGATCGCGCCAGGTTCCCTGTCCCGCAGCGAGGGCGTTATCGATAAAATCCCTCTGGACCATGGGCGTCAGCAGATTCACCACGGACACCAGTACCATCAGGAGCGAGATCAGCAGGAGTTTTCCGATATAACCGCCGCAGAGGGTAAAGAATTTGCGCATGATGTCGCCTTTGCCCGAACAGTAGGGACACCTGCTGGTACCCGGCAGGGCGCGGCCGCATTTCTCGCAGTATTTCTCGTATTCGTGACTGTGGACCCGCTCCTCCTCGCCGGGGATCCGGCCGTCCTCAAGGGCCGTGATCAGCGCCTGGGCGCCGCGGGCCACATAGGAGACGCGGATGATATGGCGCATGGAAAAACGGGCCGCGCAGATCTCCCGGCCGGCTTTCGTCAGGACGGTTACAATCCCGCTGTGAACCTGGTGCTCGCAGCGAATCCGCTCGCAGTCCGCCAGCTCCCAGGACGCGGTCACTGCCTCGCCGTCCAGCACCAGGAAGCGCTTCCGGGTCACGGCCAGCCAGATCCGGTCGGTATAGGACTCGCGGACCTTCTTCTCCCGGCTGTCATACGCCAGATCCACCGGGACGCAGTACCACAGCTTTTCGCCGGGCGCAAGGTGAAGCGCCTCCGTCTGGGCGGGCGTTAATGTATATAGTAACTTCATGAAACTTGCCTCATTTCTAAAACTTAAATGAACAGATCCAGCTTCTTCCTCTCCTGGACGCTCAGCTTATAGAAATCCGGGATCTCGTACCGGTTCCCGTCAATGTCCGTCACCATAAGACGGTTGTCTCCGAGAAAGATCACCGCGTCGCCGCTCATTCGGGTGGTGAAGCGGCAGGCTCCGAAACCGGTGGTCACGTTCCAGTAGGCGTAGCCGTACTCGTCCTTCACGTCCAGCACCTTCTCTATGACCGGCATGAAATACCGAAGCCGGATCTGCTCGCGGATCATCTCCTGCTGGTCTTTGTCCAGATCGGACAGCTTCCCGATCAGGCCGATCTCCTTCGCCTTCTCATCCGCTTCCCGGATCGAGATGAATTCATCCGGCTCCGTCAGCGGAAACGTCAGATAGACCCCGACGCGGGAGTATTCCTTTTCACCGTATTTCAGGGAAATGAATCCGCCTCCCGTCCGGGCGAACCGGGCGTTCTCACGGGTCAGAAGACGCATCTCCAGGAGCTCCTCCGATTCCTTCTTCAATGCTTCCTCGTCAAATTCACGCAGGTTCAACAGATCCTGGTGTTCCTGTTCTCTCATTGGAGGCATATCTATACCTTCTTTCTATTTCCTTCTCTCCGCACAATATTCGCGGCAGTTGATCTCTTCAATCCGTCCGATGCGCTGCCGGCGGCCGCTGCAGTCACCACACCATACATCACCGGCCGCTGGCCGATTCCGCACGCCGACAGCCGCAATCTTATTCAATTCCGCGCATCGCCAGTGCCTTCGTCTGCAGCTCGCTCAGCTTATAATAAGTTCCTTTCTTCGCGAGCAGCTCCTCATGGGTCCCCGATTCCGTGATCTTCCCGTCATCCAGTACGATCAGATGCGACGCGTTGCGAAGCGTCGACAGCCGGTGGGCGATGGACAGCACCGTGCGTCCCTTCTCCAGCTGTTCCAGCGACTTCTGGATCGCCAGCTCCGTCTCCGTGTCCACGGCGGACGTGGCCTCGTCCAGGATCAGGATCTTCGGATCCGCCAGGATCGCCCTGGCGATGGAGATCCGCTGCTTCTCGCCGCCGGACAGGGAGCGCCGGGACGCGCCCAGGATCGTATCGTAGCCTTCCGGCATCCGGCAGATGAAATCGTGGGCGTTGGCCTGGATGGCCGCCCGGATGATCTCCTCCCGGGTGGCGTCGGGGCGGGCGTAGGCGATATTTTCCGCCACGGTTCCCATGAAAATGTAAGTCTCCTGGGACACCATGGCCACATTTTTGCGAAGCTCCTTAAAGCCGTACTGCTTCACGTTCACGCCGTCCACCAGCACCTCGCCCTCCTCCGTGTCGTAAAGGCGTGAGATCAGGTTCACCAGCGTAGACTTGCCGGAGCCGGACCGGCCCACGATGCCGAAGACCTCGCCGGCGTTCACATGGAAGCTGACGTCCTTTAGTACCGGCTTGTGGGACTCGTAGCTGAAAGTCACGTGTTTCAGTTCGATCTCGCCCCGCAGGCTCTGCGGCCGCAGCGGATCCGGCGATTCCTTCACCTCCGGCACGGCGTCGATGATCTCAAACATTCTCTGGGCCGAATTCATGCAGTCGGTGTACCAGCGGACGATCCGCGACATGAATTCCAGCGGTCCCTGCAGCTGCCCCACATAGCCGGAGAAGGTCAGAAGCATGCCCACTTCCATATTGGAGCCGCTGATGATCAGCGCGCCGCCGACCGCCCATACCAGGAAGCTCAGCGTATCCTCCACGGCGGCGTAAAGCGCGTAGAATTTGTTGTCGTAGCGAGCCAGATCCAGTTCTGCTCCCCGGACCCGTTTGTTGCTCGACGAGAATCGCACCGTCTCCTGCTCTTCCTGGCCGAACGCCTTCACTACGCGGGCGCCGGTGAAATTCTCGTTCATCTGCGCGTTTAAGCGTCGGTTGGCCCGGTGCCGCTTGCCGTAATAATGCCACAGATGCGGCATCATTTTCGCGCTCATGACCACCAGAACCGGCATGAGCGCCATGGACACAACGGCGAGAAGGGGATTTAAGCAGAGCATGATGATACCGGTTGCGAGCAGGATGCCTGCATTGATGAATATATATGGGAGCCCGTCGATGAAAAAACTGGAGATCTCTTCCGCATCGTCCGAGACCCTGGTCATCAGGCCTCCGGTCTGCCTTCTGGAATAGAAGCTGATCGACAGCCTTCCCATGGAATCGAATACCTGGCTTTTCAGCGTGGCCACCACTTCCGGCGCGATCCGGGCAGTCATTACTCCCTGCAGGATACCCAATGCCTGGAGCGCAACCTTTGATACGACGATGGCGATCACCAGCATTACAAGCGCGGTCACAAACCGTCCCGCCGGCAGGTGAAGAAGCGCCAGAAAGCTCTCATCCCGGGCCAATACCCGGTCATAGAGAACGGTTCCGCTTAAATACGGCCAGGTCAGATTCACGACCGCCGTCCCCAGATAGCAGAAGACCATCACCGCCAGCGCCGGCTTATACGGCTTAAAATACGACAGTACCCGCAGAAGGATCGATCTCTTATCCATGCACTTGGGACAGACCTTCCGCTCCTGGTCCGGATAGATCATGCCGCACCTGGGGCAGCACTCCCGGCCTCTCTTCACGTCCAGATCCTCGGACGTGATCTCCTCTTCCTTCTTGATCTTATTCAGGATCCGGCAGATCCGGAGGAAAACCTCCATCCGGGTGTTGGAGAAATGGCACAGGCACCGCTCCGTGCCGTCGATCACCGCCATCAGCACGCCGGTGCTGACCTCGCGGATCACCTCCAGCCGCTCCACGCGCTTGAGCTCCCACAGCTGGATCGCAGGCTCTTCGAACTCCCGCGTATCCTCCAGCTGCCAGCCGCTGTAACCTCCGAAGCGGTACTCCCGCTTCCCCCGGTAAGGATACGCCGCGAAGATCAGCCGCTTCTTCGTAACCGCCGCGATGCTGTCCGCGAAGCGGTATTCCATATCGAGATCCGCGGCGGCTGTGAAGACGATATCCTCTTCCGCGATACCGTACTTCTTTACCGCGCGGATAAAACTATCCGGTACATTCATAAAACCGTACTAAACCTCCGTTACACAAACATCCCAGTCGCCGTATTGCGGCCTTCGCAAGGCGCGGATGCATGAAATAAACATACCACAAAAGGACAGACCGGTCAATTATCTATTCTTTTTTAAAAAAAGGGATCCTGCAGATTTCACGCACAGAAGGAGAGAAATGTGCTATACTTTCCATAACGAATATACAGCCCGACCCGGCTGCCGGACAGACCGACCGTACGCCGCGCGGCAGCCTCCCGGGGCAGCGCCCCGCCGGTTCGATGCTGAGAAAGGATCCTTATGCTGTCAAACAGACAACGATATCTGCTGGAATGCTGCGTCGATTCTCCCGAATCGGCCCTCGCGGCCATGCGCGGCGGCGCCGGCCGCCTGGAACTCTGCGCCAATCTGATCATCGGCGGCACCACGCCGACCATGGCTTTATATGAGAAGGTAAGAGAAAACGTCTCTCTTCCCATTCATGTGCTGATCCGCCCCCGTTTCGGCGACTTTCTCTACTCCGAAGCGGAGACCGATATCATCTGCCGGGAGATCCGGGCTTTTCAAAGGGCCGGAGCCGACGGCGTCGTCATCGGATGCCTGCGGCCGGACGGCACGCTTGACACGGAAAGCATGGGCCGCTTCATGGACTGCGCCCGCGGGATGTCCGTTACCCTCCACCGGGCCTTTGATATGTGCCGCAGCCCGCTGGACGCCCTGGAACAGGCCAGGCGCCTGGGTATTGACACAATCCTCACCTCCGGCCAGGCGTCCTCCTGCCTCGAGGGTCTTCCCCTGCTGCAGAAGCTGACCGGAATGTCCGGACCGGACGGTCCCTCCATTCTGGCAGGCGGCGGCATAAACGCGGACACGGTCTGCCTTCTTCTCAGGCAGACCGATATCCGCTCCTTCCATATGTCCGGCAAGGTCGTTCTGGAAAGCGGCATGACCTTCCGCAACCCCGCCGTTTCCATGGGACTCCCCGGTCTCAGCGAATACCAGCTTCTGAGAACCGACGAGAATGCCGTAAAAGCAGTGCGAGCGCTTCTGGAATCGGCTGCCTCTCCAGTGTAAACACGACCGCTTCCTTCCCGATCAGCTCCTTCGTCCGGCTGAACGGCGGCTGCCTTCGCCGCGTCTTCTCCTGCCTGCATACCTGACATAGCGGCGGCGGTCTCTCCGGCCGCACGCGCTGAAGCCGCCAAAGAACCATACCAGAACCGGCTGTTTGTCCTATTTGCGCCTGCGAAGCTTGCGGATTATAAACGCTCCAAACAACACGTAAATAAGAGGCGAGAGCACCGTCCCCGCAAGCTGGCCGACGCGCGCGGCTTTCGCCTCCGTATCAACGATATGATCCGCTTCCGGCGCTTTGGATGCAACTAGGGTATCCGGCGCGGCGGACAGACATGTCATGCACATTTTCCGTCCCCCGCAGTATTATGTACTATCAGTATTTCCCCAAGCAAGGAGGACTCTATGAAAAAAGCTGTCGTGTTTTCCATGGCCGCGGTCCTGGCCGCGGCCTCTCTTACCGCCTGCCGGTCCGCAGAAGAATCCGCGGAAAGTCTGACGCCGGTCACGCTGAATGAAGTGGCCCATTCCATTTTCTACGCGCCCCAGTACGCCGCCATCGAGCTGGGATATTTCGAGGAGGAGGGAATCGACTTAACGCTCGTCAACGGCGGCGGCGCCGATAAGGTCATGACCTCCCTCATAAGCGGCGACGCCGATATCGGCTTCATGGGCTCGGAAGCCAGCATCTATACTTACGCGGGCGGCGCCGAAGACTACGCCGTCAACTTCGCCCAGCTGACACAGCGGGCCGGCAATTTTCTGGTGGCCAGGGAACCGGACGAACACTTCGACTGGCAGAAGCTTAAGGGCAAAAAGGTATTAGGCGGCCGCGCCGGCGGAATGCCGGAAATGGTCTTTGAGTATATCCTCAAAAAGAACGGCATCGACCCCTCTTCGGATCTCTCCATCGACCAAAGCATCAGCTTCGGCCTGACCGCCGCCGCTTTCACAAGCAGCGACGCGGACTACACCGTGGAATTCGAGCCCTTCGCCACCAGCCTGGAGCTGGACGGCAGCGGCTATGTGGTCGCGTCCCTGGGCACCGATTCCGGTTACGTCCCCTACACGGCCTACAGCGCGAAGAAGAGCTATCTGGAGGCTCATCCGGAGATCATCCGGCATTTCACCAACGCGATCCAGAAGGGAATGGATTATGTAAATTCCCACACGGCCGAAGAGATTGCAAAGACGATCCGTCCGCAGTTCGAAGAGACGCCGTTAGAGAATATCACGATCATCGTCGGGCGTTATAAAGAGCAGGACAGCTGGAAGGAAGATACGATATTTGAGAAAGAAAGCTTCGATCTGCTGCAGAACATTCTGGAAGAAGCCGGCGAGCTGCCAAAACGGGTTCCGTACGAGGCCCTGGTGACGACCGAGTACTCGGAAGCGGCCAAAAACAGAGCGGATAACTGACCGATTCTAACGCAAGCGGAGCATCACCGGCGCCCTGCCGGCATGTAATGAAAAAGGGGCTCCGCGGGAAAGTCTCCCGCAAAACCCCGGCAGAATACCCCGGCACGCATGGCGGGCGCTTACAGGAACGCGCCGCACACGATCTTAAACACCAGCGCGCAGCACCAGGCCACCACACACTGCCACACGACCACGCCGAAGGCCCATTTGCCGCCCAGCTCCCGCTTGATGGACGCGACGGCAGCCACGCAGGGCGTGTAAAGAAGGCTGAAGATCAGAAGCGCGCCGGCCTCCGCCGTTCCGAGGACAGCCGTTATGCCGCCCTGGGTGCCGAAGAGCACCTCCAGCACGGAGACCACGCTCTCCTTCGCCATGAAACCGCTGATCAGCGATGTACAGATCCGCCAGTCGCCCAGTCCCAGCGGCTTAAAGAGCGGGGCCAGGACGCCGGCCAGCATCGCCATAATGCTGTCCGCCGAGTCCGCTACCAGATTGAACCGCAGGTTGAAGCTCTGCAGGAACCAGACGACCACCGTCGCCACCAGGATCACGGAAAACGCCTTCTCGAGGAAGTCCTTCGCCTTCTCCCACATCAGCTGCATCGTGCTTCTGGCGCTGGGCAGACGGTAGTTGGGAAGCTCCATCACGAACGGAACCGCCTCGCCCTTAAAGAGCACCTTCTTGTAGAGGAACGCGTCCAGGATCCCCACGACGATCCCGAACAGATACAGGCCGGTCATGATGAATCCGCCCTTTCCCGGGAAGAACGCGTTGACAAAGAACGCGTAGATCGGCAGCTTGGCGGTGCAGCTCATGAACGGCGTCAGCAGGATCGTCATGCGGCGGTCCCGCTCGCTGGGAAGCGTACGGGTCGCCATGACCGCCGGCACCGTACAGCCGAAGCCGATCAGCATCGGTACGATGCTGCGGCCGGACAGGCCGATCCTGCGCAGCAGCTTATCCATAAAGAACGCGACCCTGGCGATGTATCCGCTGTCCTCCAGAAGCGACAGGAAGAAAAACATGGTGACCACGATGGGCAGGAAGCTTAAGACGCTGCCGACGCCCTCGAAGATGCCGGAAAGCACCAGGTCCTGAAGCACCTCATTGACTCCGGCGGCCGCCATGGCCTTCGCCGTGATATCCGTAAGCGCGGCGATCGCGGTCTCCAGAAGCCCCTGGAGCCACGCGCCGATCACATTGAAAGTCAGATAGAAGACCGCAGCCATGATGCAGACAAATACAGGGATCGCCGTGTACCGTCCCGTCAGGATCCGGTCCAGTCTCTCGCTGCGCACATGCTCCTTGCTCTCGTGCGGTTTATTGACGCACTCCTCGCAGACCTTCTCGATGAAGCGAAAGCGCATGTCCGCAATGGCGGCGCTGCGGTCCAGGCCGCGCTCCGCCTCCATCTGGAGCGTGATATGCTCCAGAAGCTCTTTCTCATTCTGATCCAGCGCCAGCTGGTCGATGATCAGCTGATCGCCTTCGATGGCCTTGCTGGCGGCAAACCGCACCGGAATCCCGGCGTTCTCCGCGTGATCCTCGATCAGATGAACCACCGCGTGAAGACAGCGGTGCACCGCTCCGCCGAAATCGTCCTTGGAGCAGAAATCATAGCGCTGCGGCTTCTCCTGGTATTTGGCGATATGGAGCGCATGGGTCACCAGTTCCTCGATCCCCTTATTCTTGGCCGCGGAGATCGGCACCACCGGGACGCCCAGCTGGGCCTCCATGGCATTGACGTCAATGGAGCCGCCGTTGCCGGTCAGCTCGTCCATCATATTCAGCGCCACCACCATGGGCCGGTTCATCTCAAGAAGCTGCATGGTCAGATACAGGTTCCGCTCGATGTTGGTGGCGTCCACGATATTGATGATCGCGTCCGGCTCGTCCTTCAGCACGAAATTCCGGGACACCACTTCCTCGCTGGAGTACGGCGACATGGAATAGATACCCGGCAGATCGGTGATCGACGTCTTCGGATGGCCCAGGATCGCGCCGTCCTTCCGGTCCACCGTGACGCCCGGGAAATTGCCCACATGCTGGTTGGCGCCGGTCAGCCGGTTGAAAAGCGTCGTCTTGCCGCAGTTCTGGTTACCCACCAGGGCGAATGTCAGGATATGTCCGTCCGGCAGGGGATTCTCCGTCTGCTTCTCGTGATGGACGCCGGGCTCGCCGAAATACGGGTGGGCCACGGAGCGCTTCTTCGTCTTCCGGGCCGCGTCCGACGCTCTCCCGGCCATACCCGACGCGTCCTTCTCCGCCTCCCGGACGCTGCTTACCGTGATCTGCGCCGCATCGTCCAGACGCAGGGTCAGCTCATAACCGTGGATCCGCAGCTCCACCGGATCGCCCATCGGGGCGAACTTCACCACCGTCACCTCAGCGCCGGGGATGACGCCCATGTCCAGGAAATGCTGCCTGAGCGCGCCTTCGCCGCCGACCACGTCGATGACGGCGCTCTCCCCGATCTTCATATCTTTGATCGTCATTGCTGTTCTGCCTCTTTTCTGCCAGTGATTCTGTATTCCGTTTTTACCGCAATCTGACTGCGGCTCTCCCTGTATCGCTGCCATAACTCCCTATTCTTCGTCACGGCCCACAATCCACTTATCTCTGCAAGCCTCTACGCTCGCAGCCACACGGTCATCTCGCCCTCTCCGCGGTTCGCCCACGCGTAATAGGGGATCAGCGTGAGAACCGCGTCCTCCTCCGCAGGCGGCGTGTAATCGCGATAGAGGGAACTGCCTTCCACCGGGACCAATTTCTTAGCCGGAACCTTCAGGACCGCCATCGGATGCCCCAGCCGGTCCGTCATTTCGACGCAGACGCCGCTGCCAGACTTGGAAGCCGCGCCGTTCTCTCCAGCTGCATTTTTCCTCTCCGCGGCACAGCCGGTTCTCGCCGTATCCACCCGGTACAGATGCAGATCCTTCCCGTTATCCGCCTCCTCCACGCAGTAGGTGACCGGCCCGCGCACGAACGCCACGCGTCCCAGATCCTCGCGCACCCGCGAGTCGGCAGCCTTCATATGCACGTCCATCGGGAATTCCAGGGAAATGGTATCGCCCGCCCGCCAGGAACCGGTCACATACAGATAGCCGTCCTCGATCCGCGATATCTCCTGCTTCTTACCGCCGCAGACGACATCCGCGTGCCAGTCTCCGCTCCAGCCCGGGATGCGCAGGGCCAGCGTACACGCGACTACCCTGCCCGGCACACCGCATGAAGCCGCGCCGCCCGGCACTGTGCCGGATGGGGCTGCGCTGGAAACAACGGGTTCGGTTCCCGCCTCACAGACCGTTATCTTCACATTTCCATTCCATGGCATCCCAGTCTCCACCTGAAGCGTGATCTGGGCTGCATACTGGGCTCCGTCCGCAGTTTCCGCACACGCGGCCGCATTTTCCGAGCCGGCATGAAATGCTGCCTCCGATTCGCCGCCGGCTTTCGAACCCGGATTTTCTCCGACCCGGACTGTCTTCGTCACCCGGCCGCCCATATACAGATGGAACCACAGCGTATCCTCATTCTCCGTATAAGCGTAAGCGCCCACGGAACTGACGATCCTCGCCAGATTCGGCGGACAGCAGGCGCAGCCAAACCATTTCTGGCGCACCGGCTTCACATGATCCAGACGGCTGTCCTTACGGCAGGCTTCCGGCTTCACCTCCAGCGGATTCACATAGAAGAAGCTCCTGCCATCCAGGGACATGCCCGCAAGCACCGTATTGTAAAGCGCCTGCTCCATCACGTCCGCGTACCGGACGTCCGGCCGGATCTGCAGCATCCGCCGGGCAAAGAACGCCAGAGCGATGGCCGCGCAGGTCTCCGAATAGGCCGCGTCGTTGGGCAGATCGTAGGGATAGGAAAACGCCTCCCCATGACTGGTGCCGCCCACGCCGCCGGTGATATACAGCTTTTCCTTCACAATGCTGTTCCACAGTCGCTCACAGGCCGCGTACATCGCATCATCCCCTGTCAGCCTCGCCACGTCGGCCATACCGGAATACAGATATCCGGCCCGCACCGCGTGGCCCACCGCCTCCGACTGCTGGCGGACCGGCTGGTGCGCCTGATAGTAAGCGTAGCTGGCGGGAGTCAGAGCACGGATCCTGGCGGGGAACTCCCGAGCGCCTTCTCCGCCTGCGCCGCTCTTCTCTCCCTGCTCGCAGAGCCACCGCTCTTTCTCCTCTTCAATAAAATAGTGGGGCTCCGTTCCGCGCTGATCCAGGAAAAACTGCGCCAGCCGGAGATATTTCTCACAACCTGTAACCTCATATAACCTTACAAGCGCCATCTCAGCGATCTCGTGGCCGGGATATCCCCTGCGTTTGCCCTCTTCCGGCCCGAAAACGGAGTCCGTGTAATCAGCAAACCGACAGGCCGCCTTCAGAAGCCGATCCTTACCGGTAGCCTGATAGTAGGCCACGGCCCCCTCCGTCAGATGTCCCAGGCAATAGAGCTCATGGTGATCCTTCAGATTCGTAAAGGAGCGGTCCATTCCGCTTAAGATATAGTAAGTATCCAGGTACCCGTTCTCCCACTGGGCCGCGCAGACCACATCGATGGCCTCGTCGGCGATCCGCTCCAGTTCCGGATCCGGATGCCAGGTCAGCGTGTAAGCCACAGCCTCGATCCATTTGCTGAAATCCGTATCCTGAAAAACGAAGCCGTAGAACCTATCCGGATCCGGATCCGCCGGATCCTCCGGAAGCACATTGAAGCCCCGATACGAATAAGCCGGCGCCGCAAAGGACGCGCCGGCCGCCTTCTTCTCGCGCATCAGCCGTCCCGCGGCCCGGAAATTGTGCATACAGTAGCTGGGAGCAGCACCCGGCACCCGGTCATTTAAAGCCTCCCACTGATAGGGGATCACCTCCGTGCGCACCAGTTCCTGCTCCCGCTGCCAGAACGCGTCGGTGATCTGGATCTGCTTTAAGTCCACCGGTCTGCTGAAATTCTTTCTTTCCATATCTGTCTCTTTCTGCCTTCCCGCTTTTCTTCATGCCGGAACCCGGCACCCGCCGGACGCAGGCATCGGCCATACGCCGGCACCGGCGTTACTTTAAGCTTCCAGCGCCTGCTCAAGATCGGCAATGATGTCCCCCACGCCTTCAATGCCTACGCTCAGCCGGATCATCGCCGGATCCACGCCGGCCTCCACCAGCTGCTCATCGCTTAACTGCCTGTGAGTATGGCTGGCCGGGTGCAGCACCGAGGTCCTGGCGTCCGCCACATGGGTCACGATCGCCGCCAGCTGCAGCCTGTCCATGAACGCCGCCGCCGCTTTCCTTCCTCCCTTAAGCCCGAAGGAAATGACGCCGCAGGTGCCGTTCGGCATATATTTCTGCGCCAGCTCATAGTATTTATCACCCTCAAGTCCGGGATAATTCACCCAGGCTACATCGTCGCGGCTCTTTAAGTACTGCGCCACCTTCAGGGCGTTCTCGCAGTGCCTGGGCATCCGCAGATGCAGAGTCTCCAGCCCCACGTTCAGCAGGAACGCGTTCTGAGGCGCCTGGATCGGCCCCATATCCCGCATCAGCTGGGCCGTGGCCTTGGTAATATAGCCGGCCTTGCCGAATTTCTTCGTGTAAATAACGCCGTGGTAGGACGCATCCGGCGTGGTCAGCCCCGGGAACTTGTCCGCGTGGGCGTCCCAGTCGAAATTGCCGCTGTCCACGATGCAGCCGCCAACGGTCATCGCATGGCCGTCCATGTATTTGGTCGTGGAATGGGTCACGATGTCCGCGCCCCACGCAAAGGGCCGGCAGTTGATCGGGGTGGCGAAGGTATTGTCCACGATCAGCGGCACGCCGTGCTTATGGGCCAGGCGGGCGAATTTCTCGATGTCCAGCACCACCAGGGCCGGATTGGCGATGGTCTCGCCGAAAACCGCCTTTGTGTTGGGCTGAAACGCCTTCTCCAGCTCCTCCTCCGGCGCGTCAGGGTCAACCAGCGTACACTCGATGCCGAAGCGCTTCAGCGTCACCGTCAGCAGGTTCGAGGTTCCGCCGTAGATCGTGGCGGCGCTGACCACATGGTCGCCCTTGGAACAGATATTGATGATCGCGAACAGATTGGCCGCCTGGCCGGACGAAGTAAGCATCGCCGCCACGCCGCCCTCCAGTTTGCAGATCTTGTCGGCTACGATATCGTTGGTCGGATTGGCCAGTCTGGTATAGAAATAACCGTTCTCCTCCAGATCGAACAGGCGTCCCATCTGCTCGCTGGTCTCATATTTGAATGTCGTGCTCTGGTAGATCGGCAGGATCCTGGGCTCGCCGTTTTTCGGCTGCCAGCCGCCCTGGATACAGATCGTATCTAATGATTGTTTTCGGCTCATAATGTGAAAAGCCCTCCTGTTCTGTTTACTTCTCACAGTCTATCACAGGCGGGTTCCAGAATCAACAGATATATAAAATTTTGACGCCGGCCGGGCAGAAAGAGGCCTGCGGCCGGCAGGCCTCTCCTACCAGAAGCATCAGTCAGCTAAATCAAAGAGAAGAGACTCTTCATCGCACCACCTCTTTCTGTATACATTCGTGTCCCTCCGGAGTCCACCAATAATAAAACGCAAAATGCGACAAAATATAACACGCTTCCTGTAGACCGGCTCCGGAGCACACCAAAAAAGCAGCGCGAGAAATGCGGTTGACAGATCCCACCCCGGAAACTATAATGGACTGAAAGAAAAATAACGCAAAAAGAGAGGTTTAAAATGGCAATCATCATCGACATCATAAAAGGTATATTCATCGGCATCGCCAACATCATTCCCGGCGTCAGCGGCGGCACCATGGCCGTATCGCTGGGCATTTACGACAGGATCATCTCGGCGGTCTCCAATCTCTTTAAGGACTGGAAGTCCAGCGTAAAGACCCTGCTGCCCCTGCTCGCCGGCTGCGCGCTGGGCATCGTGGGCTTCACCTACGCGATCGAATTTCTGCTGAGCAGCCATACCTTCGTCACCTGCATGGCCTTTGTCGGGCTGATCCTAGGCGGACTGCCCACTCTTTTCATCTCGCTGAAGAAGGAAATGAAACGCTCTTCCTCCTCCGTCGGCATCGCGGGCATCCTGGCCTTCGTGATCCTTTTCTGCGTGGCGGTCTTTCTGCCCATGCTGAACGCGGACGACCAGGTTCTCCGGACATTTACGGCAGCTCCCGGAACGCTTATCGCGCTGTTTCTTGTCGGCGTTATCGCATCGGCTACCATGGTGATCCCCGGTGTCAGCGGTTCCCTGGTCATGATGATCCTGGGCTACTATTACGGCATTATCAACACGATCAAAGCGTTTCTGGAAGCGCTGCGCCATTTCGATATCGGAGGAATGTTCTCGGCAGGGATCCTGCTGCTGCCCTTCGGGATCGGCGTGCTCCTCGGGATCTTCCTGATCGCCAGGCTGATCACCTTCCTGTTTGAAAAATACGGCGTTCCCACCTACTGCGCGATCCTGGGCCTGATCATCGCGTCGCCGTTCGCCATCTTCTACAATACGGGGCTGTTCGGCCAGCTTGGCAGCCTGACCGCGGGGCAGATCATCCTGGGGCTTTTGCTGGCCGTCGGCTGCGGCATATTCACTTATATCCTCGGGAAAGATGAGAAGTCCGGAATCTGAATGCGAGAAGAGCGTCACTGGCGCTCTGCTTGCATGGAAACAGACAAAGACCCTGGCAGGGCTTGATCCGCCCGTCAGGGTCTTTCTATCTTTCTCCTATCGGTTCTTGTCCGGCAGCCGGCAGTTTACTCGCCGTAAACCTCGCTCTTCACCTCGTCCGCGGCTTCTTCCGCCACTTCAGCGGCTTCCGCTACCGCTTCTTCTACATCTTCTGCAGCCGTCTCCGTCTCGTCTTCAGCGGCATCCGCTTCTTCCTCTGTTTCCTCAAAGACTTCCTCTTCCTCCACGTCAGGCTCCGGAGCCGCAGCGCCGCACTTGCCGCAGAAGGCGTTGCCCTTCCGGATCACCGCGCCGCAGGAGGGACAGACCACGCTGCCGTCCAGCTTACGAACCTTCGTCTGAAGCTCCCCGACCGTCGCCAGACTCTTCGTGATCTCGTCCACGATCGACTGGTACTCGCCGTCCGCGTCGTCCTTATGGTTCTTGTAGTAAAGCTGTCCGATGGCCGTGTAAAGCGCTTTCACTTTATTCTTCTCGGATGTAGCCTGCGCCTTCAGCTGGACGATCTCCGCCACGTCCTTGGCCTTCTGGGCAGCTTCCTTACCCTTTCCCGCCAGAGTCTTGCTGATATCGTCAAAGTCAATAAATGCCATGATGAATATACCCCCTTGTCTTTTTCTATATATTACCTTTTTTACGGGGAAATGTCAATGCAGAGTTCAAAAGCAGCCGTCCGGTCTGATTTATTTCCAGCCCGGGCGGCTGCTTACAGATAATCATGCGTCTGCCCTAGTTCCACAAACCATACTTCTGCCTTGTCTCCTCCGGCAGCTTCGTCAGATCGATCTCGCAGTCCAGCTCTTCCGTCCACTGGCCTTTGTACTCGCCGGCCGCCGTTTTCCGCGTACCGTTCCGTCGGATCCGTACGGTCACGTTCACGCCGTCGGCCAGATTATCGCGGTCATAATAATCGGAGTTCATCCAGACGTACTCCGAATAGACAAGCCCCGGCGCCAGCACCCGGATATCCTCCGGATCCTCGTACTTGACCTCGCCGTCATAATCCAGAGAAGTCTCCTCGGCTGCCGGTATCTTCTGATGGGGCAGTGTTTCTGCAGCCTCCCCTTCTCCGGCGCCTGTGTCCTCAGCACCCGCCTCAGACTCTGCATCTGCTGCTTCCCCGTCCGCCGCGTCCGAAACCTCATCCTTCACCGTGTCCGTAATCTCCGCATACGCCGCTTCCGTATACACTGTCTCCGCCGCCTGGCGGTATTTCTCCCCGTAATAATAGATATCGATACCAGCAATATCCTCATCCGCCAGCGTCCGGATCTCCACTCCCGCTTCCTCAAGAAGCTTAAGAGTCCGCGCAAAGGACGGATATACCGGATAGACGCATCTCCCGACCAGACTGCCGATATCATAGCCGATACCAGGAGCCGCTTCCTCAAGCGCGTTATTGTACCGGACGGCTTCCTCATGCTCCCGGGTCCGAAACTGGATCGTACCGATCGGAAGCTCATGCTCCATGGCGTCGGTCGTCTGATCCAGCATATCCTGCTTAAACGCCGCAAGCAGCTCTTCCCGTCCCGACGCGTCAAGCCTTACGGCAGTGCCGGAACCGGAATCATCCTGCACGGAGCCGCCCGCCCCGTCAAATTCCCCGGCAGTTTCGGAGCCGGAATCGGAACCGTTCTGCATAAAGTAGACCGCCGCGGTCTCCTCCGCCGTCTGATTCATGACCGGATAGACCGCCTGCTTATACTCCGGACTTTCCACAATGGAATTATACAGTTTCTCACTCTCGCCGGTATTCTCTACACAATTATAATGGCGGTAGACCTGCCTGCCGTCTTTCAGCTTCACACGCAGGTAGACCGACCGATAACGCCGGTCATAGCTTTGGTCAAAACGCCTGAGCTTCTCCTGCTCCGCGGCGTGCCTTGCCAGTTCCGACACCGTATAGGCGTCCGTCAGTTTCATGTGCGTCATCCGGTAGTCATTGCTGCTGCCATAACTCCAGGCATAGTGCCCGTCATACTCCCTTCCGGTGTCCCGGATGGCCTCTTCCACATAGTCTGAATAGATTCCTGCTTTCTCAAACACCACGTTCCCGTAGGAGACCCAGTTCGCCGCGCTCGGATCATACACCGCCGCATCCACGATCTCATCTGCCTTCGGATACCAGCTGTCATAGCCGAACAGATCGTAATATCCTCCTATATTGACCACGATCGCGATCACCGCGCAGAGCACCAGCTGGTAGCGGTTGGCGAAAAGCTTCCGGAAATCGAAATGGTAAATGATCTCCATCAGGCAATGGGTCAGCAGCACGCCGCAGACCGTACCGAACGCCAGCCAGCCGACGCCCTCGGCAAAGGAGCCGAAGAGCATTCCGCCGGCTATGCCAACCGGAATCGCGATCAGAATCCGGATCGCCGCCTTCGTCTTATCGAAGGCCATGGCCCGCCCCGCCGCCTCCGAGGCCCGCATCCGGTACAGGCCGTAAGCAACCAGCGCAAGCGCCGCCGTCACCAGAGCCACCGGCAGGGCCCGCCACAGGCTCCAGGCATTTTCCGTGAAATCATTCAGCGCCAGAATATAATTGCTAAACGGCGACGTGTACCGTAAAAGCCGCATGAAAGGCCGATCCGCTGTGTCCGTTACTCCCAGCCCGTAGATCCAGGTGCGAAAATTGGTCTCGCAGAACACTTCTCCCAGAACAACCACAGCCGGTCCGTAGCCGAAGAACACGCCCGCTCCGAGAAGAGCCACCACCACGTGACCGGTCATCATCATGGCGATGATCACGGTGGTATAGATCAGGCAGTAATAGACCGAATTGATCAGCAGGCTCTGCCATGGCAGGCTGCCGATCCGGTCAAATCCAATCCCCGCCGACAGAAGGAAGCCGACGGCCGCCGCCTGGGCCAGCCCGTAGCAGACAAGCGGCACCAGGATCCCGTTCACGTACGCCGCCAGAAAAAGCTGGTGACGCTTCACCGGGATGCTGTGATAGAAATCCACTTTCTGCCGGTTATGCAGGTACTGATACCCGCTGACCGCCCAGAGAACTGCCGTAATCATCAGCACAACGATCACGGGAATATTGAACCACAGCGATTCCACAATACGCCGGATCTGCGTAAACTGCTGGGATATGGACATATCCGCCTGCTTCCTCGTGAAATTGCTGCAGTTCACGGCTACGGGGACGATCAGGGCGAACACCATGCTGACAATGCTCCATGCAACCGTCCACAGCCTGCGCTTCAGATCTTCCCGCATCAGCTTAAAGCACAAGTTTCTTGATGTCATATCCAGCCACCTCCGTTTCACTGATAAATATCTCCTCCAGGGAGAGCGGTATGATCTCCGCGAAAATAGGCTCGCAGCTGTGCATGGCCGCCTCCACCTGATCCCGGCTGCCCCGGACGGTCAAAGTCAGAAGGCTGCCCCGCTCCTCGGTATTAATAATCTCAAGTCCCTGGATGTCCTCCGCCTTTCTTCCCGGCTGCAGCACGCACTGAATCTTGTGGAGATTCAGCTTCATATCATCCAGATCCTTCGACAGCAGGATACCGCCCTTGTGCAGCAGACCCACATGGTCGCAGATGTCCTCCAGTTCCCGCAGGTTGTGGGACGCGATGATCGGCGTCATGTTCCGCTCCTGCATATCTCCCATGAAAATGCTCTTCACGGTCTGACGCATCACCGGGTCCAGCCCATCGAAGGTCTCGTCACAGAACAGATAGTCCGTCCCGGCGCAGACCCCGCAGATCACCGCCGCCTGCTTCTTCATGCCTTTGGAAAAGGTATTGATCTTCCGCCGCCGGTCCAGGCCGAAGCTTTCCATCAGGTGAATGAACCTCTCCTTATTGAACTTCGGATACACGGCCCGGTAGAAGGTCATCATCTCCTCCGGCGTCGAATTGCTGAAGAAATACTGGTCGTCAGAAATGTAGAAGAACCGGCTTTTAACCTGTATATCCTCGTAAACCTCTTTTCCATCTATGGTTACACTGCCCTCGTCCGGCCGCAGTATCCCGCTCATCATACGTAAGAATGTACTCTTGCCCGCGCCGTTGGTGCCGATCAGGCCGAAGACGCTGCCGTCCCTGATCGTGGCGTCGATATGGTCCACAGCCACGATATCGCCGAACCGCTTCGTCAGGTTCCTGGCCTCTATCATGATGTCTCTCCCTCCTCTCGTAGTGCCTTGCCGTAACCGGCGGACTGCGTTACGTCATTTTCTTCTGCCGCCGGCTGTCTCCGTTCTGCCTGCTGCCTGACGGGCAGCTCCGCCTCTTTCGCTTTCGGCTGTTTCTGCAGCTTTGCAGCTTCTTCTTTCGGCTGCGCCTGCAATTCTGCCTCTTTCGCTTTCGGCTGCTTCTGCAGCTCTGCAGCTTCTTCTTTCGGCTGCGCCTGCAATTCTGCCTCTTCTGCTTTCGGCTGCTTCTGCAGCTCTGCAGCTTCTGCTTTCGGCTGCGCCTGCCCCAGCAGCTGCGACTGTGTTCCGCCGGTACCCGGCTCCTCTTCTGTTATCTTCTCATATACCGCGCTAATGACCGCGAACAGCCGCTCCTTCTCTAACCCCAGGCTCCTGGCCTGCTCCGCAAGCGCCCTGAACTCCTGAAGCATCTCTTCCCCGCGCCGTTCCATGATATGCCGGTTCTCCGCGACAAAGCTGCCCTTGCCCTTGACCGAATAAATATATCCCTGCCGCTCCAGCTCCGCGTAGGCCCGCTGGATCGTATTCGGATTGATCGAAAGTTCCATAGCCATGGATCGCACCGACGGCATCTGGCTGTCCTGCGGCATCACTCCCGTTACCATCAGCTCCACAAACCGCTCCACGATCTGCTCATAGATCGGTCTCCGGTCCCGATAGTCCAGTAAGATCATATCCTGCTCTCTCCTTTCTCCGCCCAGCAGCGGCGGTCTTTGTATTTCCATGCAAGCAAGGCGCCAGTGACACTCACTTGTATTTCCATACACACAGGGCGCCAGTGACGCCCTGCTCGTATTTAACTGTACTAATACGATTAATACACTTATACCACACTGTCTTCTGGAAATCAATTACAGAATTCTTACGTATTTATGAAATCGCCCAGTGCGTCTCCGGCACTACCTGCTCACTGATATAATACCCAAAGAACACCATTACCTCTTTTGCATACCGGCATAACGTGAAAGGAACTCCACTGCCAGCTTTGCATATTTTTGCATATTAGCGCAAAGAAAAGACCCCGGCGCAGACACAATTGCCCGCTTCCGGGATCTCTCCCTCTCTCAACACTCCTCAATCTATAGGCTGGCAGGACTATCCGAAAGTCCCGCCTTTCTGTCGTCCACTCAGAATTTCTTCCGGATCACCAGTTCCACCTTATCCGAACGGATCCCGACCTGCACATCGTCGGCCAGCTTCGCTACGATAGACTTCTCCAGCTCGTCCCATGCTTCCTCCGCTGCGACGTCGTCCGAATGGTGTGCCTCCACATCAACGCGATAGCGGTCCAGGGACCAGCGGGAATTCGCCCAGTCCATACCGGCGCTCATCATACCGTAGTCATCATACGGCATCAAACTCATGCCGCTGTCCGCCGCGTACTGGCTGATATCGTCATAATTCAGAAGGTAGTTCTCCATCATATCCCGGATCCGTCCCATCAGACCCTTCGCAGCCATATTCTTCCCGGAACTGGACACAGCCAGAAGCTCCTCTTTCTTGTCAATATCCATTTCCACATAAGCATCCAGATGCAGAGCCACGTTCTTCCTTTCGCCTTCGATCCAGAAGTACGCGCCGTAATCTCCGACAATACCGCCCAGCATTCCCAGCATCTCTTCCGCCAGAAGCCGCAGCCGCAGCGTTTCCTTATGGTTCAGTTCCTGATAACTGGCAAATTTCTCCAGTTCATCGAACGCCTGCTTCCTGCCGATTCCATGATCATTAACCGCAATCTTATTGGTCTCCATACGATTTCACGTCCTTTCCGTACGCTCACGCCGGTCTATTCGATCGTGAGGATCTCAGTAAAACCGGTGATATCAAACACTTCCATGATCATCTCATTCACATGACATATCTTCATCTCACCCTGACGGTTCATCACCTTCTGGGCATAGAGAAGAACACGCAGTCCGGCCGAAGATACATACTCCAGCCGCTCCATGTCGAAGACCAGACTCTTTACATTCCCGAGACCGCTCTTCAATTCCATCTCCAGATCGGGAGCCGTATTCGTATCCAGGCGTCCGGTCAGCGCTATCGTCAGTTCATCGCCGTCACGCATCTTTTTGATCGTCATATCTGTCTGCCTCCATTCTCTTTCCTTTTACTGCTTAAATTTTGTCATACCGACCGTTGAAATGCAATTCTTTCGCATGAATCGTCCTCTAACGGACATAAACGGATATCTGTATACTGCTGTACTTCAAAAGGAGCGCCGGTTTCCCGACGCTCCTATGTGTATTATCTGTGTATAATCACACCCGTCAGAAGGCCTTCGCCTTCCTTCCGGAATCTGCCACCGTCCACCGTCGTACCGGAAGGCAGCAGCTTTCCGCTCTGCAATCACAGAACGCGGATCCTCTGGTCGCAGCCGTACATCGCTTCGAATTATTCCGCTCCGTACAGTCCGATCAGCTTCTTCAGATAATCGTAGCGCTCCTTGGCCTCCGCCTCGTTCTTGGCAAACAGCTTCGCAGCTCTCTCCGGATTCTTCATGGCCAGGGACGCGTAACGGACCTCGCCCTTTAAGAAATCCTGATAGCCTTCCATCTTCGGCTCCTTGCTGTCCAGAGTGAACTTGTTCTCCGCAGCCGGATTGAAGCGGAAGTTGTTCCAGTAACCGGTCTCTACCGCCAGCTTCTCCTCGGTCTGAGCCTTGCTCATGCCCTTCTTGATGCCGTGGTTGATACACGGAGCGTATGCCAGGATCAGGGACGGTCCCGGATAAGCCTCAGCCTCTGTGATAGCCTTGATGGTCTGAGCCATGTCGGCGCCCATGGAGATCTGAGCGACATACACATAACCGTAGCTCATGGCGATGGAAGCCATATCTTTCTTCTTGGTCTCCTTGCCGCCCGCAGCGAACTGCGCCACAGCGCCGGTCTTGGTAGCCTTGGAGGACTGGCCGCCGGTGTTGGAGTAAACCTCGGTATCGAATACCATGACGTTGATGTCCTTGCCGGACGCCAGCACATGGTCTACGCCGCCGAAGCCGATATCATAGGCCCAGCCATCGCCGCCGAATACCCACTGGGATTTCTTCGCCAGGAAGTCCGCGTTGGCGACCAGATACTTGGCCGTATCGCAGTCACAGGTCTTCAGAGCCTCTACCAGAACGTCGGTAGCGGTTCCGTTCAGAGCGCCTTTGCTGAAGGTTTCCAGCCATTCCTTGCCGGCCGCCTTCACAGCCTCGGGAGCCTCGTCCTTCGCGATCAGAGTCTCGACCTTCTCCTTCAGCTCGTCGCGGATCGCGTTCTGAGCCAGCAGCATACCGAAGCCGTACTCCGCGTTGTCCTCGAACAGGGAGTTGCCCCAGGCCGGGCCCTGTCCCTTGGCGTTAGCCGTGTAAGGAGTGGACGGTGAGGAGTTGCCCCAGATGGAGGAGCATCCTGTCGCGTTGGCGATGTACATACGATCGCCGAACAACTGGGTGATCAGCTTTGCGTAAGGAGTCTCGCCGCAGCCTGCGCATGCGCCGGAGAACTCCAATAAGGGCTGCTTGAACTGGCTGCCCTTCACAGTCGTGTCTTTGAACTTGGCAACGACGTCGGTCTTGATCGGCAGGGTCTGGCCATAAGCGAAGATCGGCTGCTCATCCAGATGATTCGCCAGCTTATCCATGGTCAGAGCCTTCTCGCCCTTCTTGCCCGGGCAGACATTCGCGCAGGAGCCGCATCCGGTACAGTCAAGAGCGGAAATGGTCACTGCGAACTTGTAGCCCTGCATGCCGGTCAGCGGCAGCATCTTCATGTCGGCCGGAGCCTTGGCCGCCTCATCCTCGGTCAGAGCAACCGGACGGATGACAGCGTGCGGACATACATAGGAGCAGAAGTTACACTGGATGCAGTTGTCGGGATTCCATACCGGAACGTCGACCGCGATACCGCGCTTCTCATAAGCGGCTGCGCCGGAGGGCGTGGAACCGTCCACATAATCCTTGAACGCGGATACCGGCAGGTTATTGCCTTCCTGCGCGCTGACTGCGGACTGGACGTTATTGACGAAATCGACCACATCCTTGCGTCCCTCGGTCACGACCGCGTAATCAAGTCCCTCGTCCTCGCAGTTCTTCCAGGACTCCGGAACCTCTACCTTCACGAAGCCGGTAGCGCCGGCGTCGATGGCGGCCCAGTTCTTCTTAACGACATCCTCGCCCTTGCGGCCGTAGGTCTTCTGGGCGGCGTCCTTCATCAGCTGGATCGCCTTGTCCTGCGGAATGATTCCGGTCAGGGTGAAGAACGCGGACTGAAGGATCGTGTTAATACGGGTCGGGCCCATGCCGGTCTCGATACCGATCTTCACGCCGTCGATGGTATAGAACTGAATGTTATGGTCGGCGATGTACTTCTTCATCTGACCGGGCAGATGGGTCTCCAGCTCCTCTGCGTTCCATGCGCAGTTCAGCAGGAAGGTACCGCCGTCCACGATCTCCTGAACCATATTATACTTGCGTACATACGCCGGGTTGTGGCACGCCACGAAGTTCGCGGTGTGGATCAGGTAGGTGGATTTGATCTTCTTATGTCCGAAACGCAGGTGGCTCATGGTCACGCCGCCGGACTTCTTGGAATCGTAATCAAAATACGCCTGCGCGTACATATCGGTGTTGTCGCCGATGATCTTGATGGAGTTCTTGTTCGCGCCGACCGTACCGTCCGCGCCCAGGCCCCAGAACTTGCAGTTGGTGGTTCCTTCGGG
>CANQBX010000016.1 GCA_947589095.1 uncultured Lachnospiraceae bacterium | reverse complement strand
TAAAAAGCCGCTTACTTAGATCCATTTTCCCGCTCCTCCCTTTCTCTCTCTATAAAATGACGAATAAAGGCTTCCGGGTCCACCCCTGTCTGCTTCGCCAGCGTAACGAGGGACGTCTGCTTTAGGTTGGCTTTTTCAATGATCTCACTGTCGGACAGCACCCGGAACACGAAATCGTCCGCGATGCATCTGCTGTCCGCAAATACGATCGCCCGGTCCGTATATTCGATGGCCAGGTGCATATCATGCGTAATAAACAGGATCGTCACCTGATATTCTTTATTCAGGTTATCCAGGAAATTCATGATCTCCGTATAATGGTAATAATCCTGGCCCGCGGTCGGCTCGTCCAGAATGATGATATCCGGCTTTAACGCCAGAATGGAGGCAATGGTCACGCGCTTTCTCTGGCCGTAGCTCAGTGCCGACACCGGCCAGTTGCGCATAGCGTAAAGCCCGCACATCTTAAGGGTCTCCTCCGCCCGCTGACGGATCTGCTCTTCCTCAAACCCGTTCAGCTCCAGCGCCAGGCGAACCTCATCCATGATCATATCCTTCACCAGCATCTGGTTCGGATTCTGCATCACATACCCGATCAGACGGCCGATCTCCCGGATGGTCAGGGCCGTATAATCCTGCCCGTTCACCGTGATCGTACCCTTCTGGGGCCGGATGATGCCGCAGAGCATCTTCGCCATCGTGGACTTTCCCGCGCCGTTCTTGCCGACAATGGCGATCCGTTCACCTCTGTAGACTTCAAAGGACACGTCGTCCAGAACCTTGCGCTTGTCATAGGAGAAATCCACATGGTCCACCTTCAGAAGAAGCTCCCCGCGCGCAGGAATTTCCACCGGCTTGGAAGCCTTCATCTCGTCCAGGATCGCCTGCCGGTAGGCCGGGATATCCAGTTCCTCAATATTATCTAGATGGGCGTTCTCCGCAAAATGTATACCGGCGTTCTTAAGAGCGGATATATACAGCGGTTCCCGGATGCCGTGTTCCTTCAAAAGGCCGGTGCGCAGAAGCTCGTCCGGCGTAGAATCCAGCAGAATGCTGCCCTCCGACATCAGGATGATGCGGTCCACATGACGGTAAAGCACGTCTTCCAGACGATGCTCAATGATCAGCACCGTCTTTCCCTGGTCTCTGTGAATGCGGTCGATCAGGTCCACGGCCGTCATGCCCATGGCCGGATCGAGGGCCGCCAGCGGCTCGTCAAAAAGGAGCACTTCTTCTTCGTCATGAAGAATGCCCGCCAGGGCGACCTTTTGCTTCTGCCCGCCGGAAAGCTGGAAAGGCGGATTCATCAGGAAATCCTCCATTCCTACGATGGCCGCGGTACGCTCCACCTTCGGCAGCATCTCTGTTCTGGGCATAGCCCGGTTCTCAAGGGAAAAGGCGATGTCCTCGCCTACGGAAAGGCCGACGAACTGGGCGTCCGTATCCTGCTGCACCGTTCCCACATGACGGCTGATCTCAAAAATACTCGAATCCTTGTTCTCGACTCCCGCAACCGTTAAAGAACCTTTGATCTCTCCCTTATAGGAAAAGGGAATCAGGCCGTTAATGCAGTTAGCGAGTGTGGATTTACCACACCCGCTGGGACCTAAGATCAGAACCTTCTCGCCCTCGTACAGGGTCAGATTGATATTTTTTAATGTCGGCTCCTTCTGCGTTTTGTAGCGGAAGGTATAGTCTTTAAATACGATAATCGGCTTTTTCATGCTTCCATCCTGCCTTTTCGGGGGTCTCAGGCTCTGCTCACAGACAGGTCCTTAGTCTTCTGCACTCAGGTTCGTCTTCTTGGCGTTGCGCTTTGCAAGCAGAATCAGAACCGGAACGCCGATCACGATCTGCACCAGACCATTGGACACCACGGCCGAAAACGCCTGCGCCCAGGTAATGGTCAGCTCCTGAGAGTAGAACAGATAGGTCAGGATCGGGGTCACCACGCCGAAACCGATCAGGTTGCCCAGAAGGACGCAGATGACGTAGCAGATCATGTGCTTCACCTGGAAAATGCCGTCCTCGATCCTTGCGCCGTAAAGCGGAAGCAGGCCGACAAAGAGGCCCATGACGAAGTTGCCGATGGACCAGTCAAACCAGAAGCCCCAGCCGCCGATCAGGTCCGCCAGCACATTGCCGAGGCCGGCAGACAGCGCCGCGGGAAGCGGTCCGAACAGTCCGGCCACTACGGCCACCACGATCATCGCGGAGCTTAAGTTGGTGTTGGTGAACACGCGGATGCCGCCGAAGTTCATCAGCACTGCAAACAGGGCCGCGCCGATGGCGGTACCTACGATGGTCTTGGTATCCCATTTACCAAGAAGCAGTTTTCCGATACTCTTTTTTTCGTTTGACATAACAGTTAACCTCCATTTCCTCCTGTTTTTACAGGGTAAGATAAAAATGTTATCTATCTCCCACATGGAATCCCATGCAGAATACTGTGACTGCCGGCCGTCTGCGCTGGCTTCTGACGCCCGCCGCTTTACTTGCGAATGGAAATCCGCCAGTTGTTCCCGGTACCGATATTATAGGCCCTGGCGAAGCTCCCCTGATTGATCGCCACCGCCAGCCGGTTTAAGGAATTAACATACAAAATCGGCTCGCCGATAAACACATCCGCAAAGGAATGACCGTAAACAATGCGGTTCTGGTAGACGGTCCTGCCGTCGCAGCTTATGGTAATCTCCGCGCGGTCGCCGTAAGCGATCCCCAGTTCGTCGAAATCCTCACAATCGATGTTGGTCCACAGACTGCCGAAACGCACGTCCAGAACGTCAACGGTGCCTGTGATACCGCCGTTCTCCTTCTCAGGCAGAAGCAGCGGCAGTTCCACGATACTCTCCACCGGCACCAAAGGTCCCACTTCCTCATAGGTGATCTTCCCGGACGCCAGCCTGGCTCCGCTGAACACATAGACGTCTCTCCCGTGGAAGGTATAGGAACGCTCCGTGTGCGGCCTGCGGTTCACCACCTCGTCGATGGTGCGGACCTCCTCGATCCCGAATATCTGCTTCACATGGGTCAGCGTGCCGTTATCCGGCGTCACCACATAGTGGCCACCGGCCGTTCTGGCTACGATGCTTCTTCGGGTCGAGCCGACGCCGGGATCCACGACAGACACAAAGACAGTCCCCTCCGGCCAGTACGGCACCGCCTGGATCAGCCGGTAGCTCGCCTCCCAGATATGATACGGCTCGATCTCATGCGTCAGATCGAAGATCGGCAGCCCCGGACAAACCGTACGCGCCACGCCGTACATCGCGCACACCGCGCCGTCCGCCAGGCCGAAATCCGTCTGAAGCACCAATGCCTTTAATTCTTCACTGTCACGCATATATGATAAATCCTCTGATTTCCGTTAATTTTCCGAAAACACTCACCTTTCGCATAATAGCATATGTTGACGGATACTGTCAAGAACTTCCATGTATCATTATACCATGTCCTCCGGACATGCTCCCTCCGGGGGATGCGCACGGTTCGCTTCGGTGTTTGCCCTCCCTTCGGTCAGGCGCGAACCGGCGCGGGTATAATCTCTGACGAGATTATACCTTCATCGTCTTCCACTTCCCGCTCATGTACCGTCCGATAAAGCAGCTCATCCGCGCGATCCAGTCCACCACCATAGCGATCCAGACGCCGATGGCGCCGAGGCCCATTCCGACGCCGATCACATAGCTTAGGCCGATGCGGAAAATGATCATCGACGCGATGGACACCACCATCGGGAAACGCACGTCGCCGGAGGCGCGCAGGACATTGGCCAGCGTGAACGCCGACGGCCACATGAGGATCGCGAAGCCGTCGTGGATCAGGATCAGGAAAAACGACAGCTTAAGCGTCTCATAGGACAGGTTGTAAAGCCGCAGCGTCAGCGGCAGGGTCAGAATGACCGCCGCGCAGGTCAGGCTGTTGATCAGATACGTGATCTTCATCATCTTCTTCGCGTAATAGTCGGCCTGATCATAATCCCCGGCGCCCACGCACTGGCCGATAACCGTGATCATAGCCAGATTCATGGCCTGTCCCGGCAGCACGCCCATGCCGTCGAAATTATTGGCCACCGCGTTGGCCGCGATCTGCACGGTGCCGAAGGTGGCGATAATGCTGACCACCAGCACGCGTCCCAGCTGGAAAATGCTGTTCTCCACGCCATTGGGGATCCCGATATGCAGGATCCGGCGGATCGTCGCGCCGTCCCAGCGGATCCAGCCGCGCTCCAGATACACCTCAAGCCGCGGATTATGCAGCCGCACGAACAATACCACGCAGGCCACAATCCTGGAGATCAGCGTGGCCAGCGCCGCGCCGGCCACGCCCCAGCCCATTCCGAAGATGAACCAGGCGTTGCCGGCTACATTGATCAGGTTCATCACGATGGACACCTGCATGGAGATCCGGGAATTGCCCATGGAACGGAACAGCGCCGCGCAGGAGTTGTACACCGCCAGGAACGGATAGGACAGCGCCGAGATCACCAGATAGATCAGGGCGTTGCGCATCACGTCCTCCTCAATGCCCCGGTAAAGCGTATTCATAAGCGGCCGACGGCATACGATCGCGAATGCCATGATCAGCACCGCGATCAGGGCCGTGATCACCAGCAGCTGCCCCGCCGACCGTCTGGCCTCCCGCTCATCCTTTTTCCCCAGATGATGGGACGTGACCACCGCGCCGCCGGTGGCGACAGCCGCGAAGATATTGATGATCAGGTTGCTGATCATGTCCACCAGCGACACGCCGGAAGTCGCCGCCTCGCCGGCGCTGGACACCATCATCGTGTCCATCATGCCTACGGTCACGGCCAGGATCTGCTCGACGATCAGCGGCCCGATCAGCCGGGCCAGATCCTGATTGGAGAATAAGTAAGCCGTCCCCTCCTCGGTGACCGGGTGGGGACGGCGATGGGTATGTATCAGTGGATCATTGTGAAAAAGCATTTCTATTTCCTTCTCTCTGTCCTCTGTCTTCCATGGGACGGTTCCGACACGGATAATAATATCTTGCCAGGAACCAGATTCGCTATTCAGTATATTAAAAGCGAATTGCAATGTCAACTAGTCTTTCTATAATCTTCGATCTGTGTCGAAAATTGTATTTTATCAGTTATATCTTATAAAATTCTGATCATTCTCCTGATTTTTCACCGTATCTGACATATACGAAAGCATCCGTGAGGCGGTGTTCGGCGGGAATATCCGGGATTTTCTGACCGCAGACGAGTGGGGCTGACACGGCTGCCCGCGAGCAGATGGGAACCGGTCATTCAGTTTCTTATTACTGACCAACTGGAGACTATCGTCCAGAAATCTCGCCAGTTTGCCCGGAAAGAGAATCTTCTTCAAAATTATTTATTGCTTTTTAGTCTATCATAGTGTATACTGATTATTAGAAATCTCTGATTTCATTTGGGCTGGTCGTAAGACCCAGGTCCATCTCCGGCGGGGAAGTTCCCCGCCTTTTATTTCCTCGCAAAAAAGCGCGAACAACGCACTTTCCGCCCAACTATCACAGAGGTCAAAAATTGAAAGAACTCAGCATTTTCGTCGATGAATCAGGCGACTTTGGCAAATATACTCCGCTTTCGCCTTATTACATCATTACAATGATATTTCATGATCAGAAAGAAAACATACAGCCTTTTATTGCAAAGCTAAATAAAGAACTTTCTTTTCTAAACCTGAATAACCTTTGCATTCATACAGGCCCCATCATCCGTAAAGAAGAAATCTAATGGTTATAATTTTCAGTACCCCAGCTCCTTCAGATACCTCCCCAGCGCGTCCTGCCACAAAGGCAGCCGCTCAAATCCCGCCGCGTCCAGCTTCGACTTGTCCATGCGGCTGTTGGCGGGCCGCTTCGCTTTCGCCGGGTACTGGTCACTGGTGACCGGGACCACGTTCACGTTCATGCCGGCCTGACGGAAGATCTCCACGGCAAATTCATGCCAGCTGCACAGTCCCTCGTTGGTGGCGTGGTAGCGGCCGTAGCGGTCGGTCCCGATCATGTCCACAAGGAGACGCGCCAGATCATAGGTGTAGGTAGGCGAGCCGATCTGATCGCAGACCACGGTCAGGGTATCGCGGGTCTTGCCAAGATTCAGCATGGTCTTGATGAAATTCTTTCCGTTGACGCCGAAGACCCAGGCGATGCGTACGATGAAATATTTCGTAAGCTCCTCCACCGCCAGTTCGCCCTCGTACTTGGTCTGGCCGTAGACATTGAGCGGCTGCCGCTCATCGTCCGGCTCCCAGGGGCGGGCGCCCTGACCGTTGAAGACGTAATCGGTGCTGATGTACATCAGTTTGCAGTCGAGTTCCTTACAAACCCGGGCGATGTTTGCCGTACCGCCCGCGTTGACACGGCGGCACAGATCCTCGTTATCCTCCGCCGCATCCACCGCCGTGTAAGCCGCGCAGTGGATCACGGCGTCGGGAGCCGCGTCCTTTATCACACGCTCCACGGAAGCGGCGTCCGTGATATCCATCTCGTCGATATCCACGCCGATCGCGGTGTGACCGCGTTTTTCCAGTTCATTTACCACGTCATGGCCCAGCTGGCCTTTGACGCCCGTTACCAGGACTTTCATTTTCGATCTTTCTCCTTTATTTCCGGCTATCCGGTTCAGGCTGCCCGATTCCGGACTTCCGGCTCTTGCTGTCTTGCAGACCCCTGCACCTGCCGTTTATCGTTTCGCAGATTCCGCCCCCCGGCTTTGCCGCAGATCGGTTCACATAATTTCAATACACGCAGCTCTTATTCCTTCGTCTCCAGCCGCTTCCCATACATCTTATCGAAATAATTGGCGTACTCCCCGGAAATGATATGCTCCCACCACTCCCGGTTGTTCAGATACCAGTCGATGGTCTGGCGGATGCCGGTGTCGAAGGTGTATTTCGGCTTCCAGCCAAGCTCCGTCTCCAGCTTTGTCGGGTCGATGGCGTAGCGCCGGTCGTGGCCGGGACGGTCGGTGACGAAGCGGATCAGGCTTTCCGGCTTGTCAAGCGCCTTAAGGATCGTCTTCACCACTTCCAGATTCGTCCGCTCATTATGACCGCCCACATTGTAGACCTCGCCTACACGGCCGCCCCGGATGATCAGGTCGATGGCCTCGCAGTGATCCAGCACATGGAGCCAGTCGCGGACATTTTCTCCCTTACCGTAGACCGGCAGCTCCTCGTCCGCCAGCGCCCGGCTGATGATCAGCGGGATCAGCTTCTCCGGGAACTGATAGGCCCCGTAGTTATTGGAACAGCGGGAAATGGTCACCGGCAGCCCGTAGGTCCGGTGATACGCCAGGACGAAGAGATCCGCGCTGGCCTTGGAGGAACTGTAGGGGCTGGAGGTATGAAGCGGCGTCTCCTCAGTAAAGAACAGATCCGGCCGGTCCAGCGGCAGGTCGCCGTAGACCTCGTCGGTAGACACCTGATGGTAGCGCTTCACGCCGTATTTGCGGGATGCGTCCAGAAGGACGCGGGTTCCCATCACATTGCTCTGCACGAAGATGCCCGGATTCGTGATGGACCGGTCCACATGGGTCTCCGCCGCGAAATTCACGACAATATCGAAGTTCTCCTTCTCAAACAGGTCCATGATGAACGGCTCGTCGGCAATGTCGCCCTTCACGAACTTGTAATTTGGCTTATCCTCCACCGGCTTTAAGGTCTCCAGATTGCCGGCGTAGGTCAGCAGATCCAGATTCACGATCCGGTCCTCCGGGTATTTGTTCACCATGTAATGTACGAAATTGCCGCCGATGAAGCCGGCGCCGCCTGTTACCAGAATTTTCATATTCTGTCATCCTCTCTTTCTGTCTTTTCCATCGCTTATACTTTACTTCTGTTGTGTTTTCTTCTTAATTGCTTTCGCTCTGTCGATGTGTCCGGGTATCTGACAACTCTACCCAACACTGCTTTCCCCGGTTCAGCAGCGAAAGCCTGTCTCTGCATCAAGCTGATCAGCCGGCTCACTTGAATTCCTTGTCAATAAATTTCCCCGCCAGCACGTCCATCAGATACTGCCCGTACTGGTTCTTCTTAAGCGGCTCGATGTTCTCCAGAAGCTGATCCCTGGTGATCCAGTGGTTCAGATACGCGATCTCCTCCAGGCAGCCGATCTTGCGGTGCTGGTGGGACTCCATGGTGCGCACGAAATTCGTCGCGTCCACCAGGGACTCGTGGGTCCCCGTATCCAGCCAGGTAAAGCCCTGTCCCAGAAGCTCCACCTCCAGATGGCCTTCCTCCAGATAGATCCGGTTCAGGTCCGTGATCTCCAGCTCGCCTCTGGCCGACGGCTTTAAGTTCTTCGCGTACTCCACCACCCGGTTATCGTAGAAATAAAGCCCGGTCACGCAGTAGTTGGACTTGGGGTTCTTCGGCTTCTCCTCGATGGAAATGGCGTGTCCGTCGGAGTCGAACTCCACGATGCCGAACCGCTCCGGATCGTCCACATAGTAACCGAACACCGTAGCGCCGTGCTGCTTGTTGGCCGCCTTCAGAAGCCGCTTCTTCAGCCCGTGACCCGCGAAAATATTGTCGCCCAGGATCATGGCCACATGGTCGTCCCCAATGAAATCCGCACCGATAATGAAAGCCTGCGCCAGCCCGTCCGGCGACGGCTGCACCGCATAGGACAGACGGATCCCGAACTGATGGCCGTCGCCTAAGAGATGTTCAAAACGCGGCGTGTCGTCCGGCGTGGAAATGATCAGGATATCCCGGATGCCGGCGCTCATCAGCACCGACAGCGGATAATAGATCATCGGTTTATCGTAGATCGGAAGCAGCTGCTTGGATGTGACCATGGTCAGCGGATAAAGCCTGGTGCCGGAGCCTCCGGCCAGTATGATGCCTTTCATGACTGCATTCTCCTTTTCTTTCACGGGTTCGGTTCCTCTTAAGACAAAACAGAACCCTTTATCATGCGTCCATTTGTAATAACACCCGGATCGGCGTCATATGCAAAATGTACCATCTGGACACATTATAAAGGGTTACGTTACGTCACTGTCAAGTGCTTTTTTAAATATATCTGCTTTTCCTGCAGGGAAGATTAAAATTCTGCCCTTTACGCCCCGCAGACAAACATCCCCGCCATCTTCGTGATCCGGATGCCTCCCTTTTCCTCGATCTTCTTCTGCAAAAACCTCCTGAACTCATCCTTCCGCTGGTTCAAATACTCTCCCTGATTGCCGTGGCAGGAAAGAATATAATCAAGAAGCGGCTCCGCCTCGTCCACCAGCAGATAATCGTCATACAGGATCTGCTCCACCCGGCCGAAGACCTGTCCGAGCATGGCGCGGCCGTTTTCAAGGCCGAACAGCTCGTAGAGAGCCACGTCGGAAAGCGTGATCCTGGGATCGAATTCCTGTACCAGAGAAGTGATCTCCTTCATGTGCTCCCGCCCGTAGGTGCTGCAGTAGAACACGCCTCCCGGCCGCAGCACCCGCCGGATCTCCCGCAGCGCCTGCGGGATATCTTTTACATAGAACAGGACATGATTGGCGATCACCGCGTCGAAGGAAGCGTCTTCACAGGACAGCCTCTGGCAGTCCTCCACGCGGAAACGCAGCCCGGTGTCCGCACCGCTGCAGCCGCTGCCTTCTCCATATGTTCTGACACTGTTTTCTCTATCTGTTCTGCCACCTTTGTCTGCCCCTTTGCTGCCGTCTTCATCCGCCGCACAGCCGCACCTGCTACCGTCGTCCGCATCTTTCTTCTGCCTGCGCAGGCCGGCCCCCAGCCGCGCAGCCGCGTCCTCTACCATGCCCTCCGACACGTCCGTCACGCAGATATTCCTCGAAGCAATGATCTCCGGCTCCACATGCTGCCACAACTCCCCGTTTCCGCAGCCTACTTCCAGGATATCCTTCGCCGCGCCGAAGTTGATCTGCGACGCCAGCCAGGCAAACCACCCGGCCGGATTACGGGAGAAGCGCCGGTGGAGCCCGATCCGCACCTCGATGTTGACGGCAGATTTGTACTGCTCCACCACCGCGTGCTCCATATTCGTAAGATGGATCAGATGCAGGATCCGGCTCCAGTCCACCTGCCGGGATTCGCCCACCATCCGCTCCGTATCCTCAAGGGCCTGATTCATGCTTTCCAGATGACGGATGCGCTTGCGGATCAGGTCCTTCTGCATCGCCAGGGAACGGACTACATCCTCCGCGTCGTCTCCCATCGGCATAGCCATGATCTCGTCCAGAGAAAAGCCCAGATAGCGCAGGGACAGTATCCGCTGCAGGCGCCCGAAATCCTCGTCCGTATACAGCCGGTAGCCGTTCTCGCCTACCCGGCTGGGCTTTAAGATTCCCAGCTTATCATAGAACCGGATGGTCCGGATCGTCACATTCGCCTTCTTCGCGAACTCACCGGACGTGTAATAGCCCTCCTTCACCGCTTGTCTCCTCCCTGTCTTTCGATTTCTGCGCTGCCGGATCAACCCCTGTTGGTGGCTCTGCTGCTTATTCTGCTGTTCATTTTACTGTTCGTTCCGGCGAAAGCTGCAGCTCCTCCTCGATTTTCAGCTTCTTCCACAGAAGCATTCCGATGCACAGGAGAATGGGAAACAGGACCGCCATCATAAGCCCGCTCTTTAAGTCCCCCGATTCCACCGACGCCATTCCCACCACCGTCGGGCCTAAGGAACAGCCCATATCGCCGGCCAGGGACAGAAGCGCGAACATAGCCGTACCGCCGCCCCGGATCGTCTCAGTTGCCAGGCTGAATGTGCCCGGCCACATGACGCCCACGGAGAAGCCGCAGATACCGCAGCCGGCCAGCCCTATCACGGGCGCAGGCGCGTATACCGCCAGCAGATAGCTCACAACGCACAGAAGCCCGCAGCCGACCATGAAACGCATCAGCGGGATCCGCTCCGCCAGCTTCGCGTGCAGCACACGGGCCGTCCCCATCAGCGCCGCGAACATGCAGGGACCGGCCAGGTCTCCTATCGCTTTATCCACATGCAGGCCGACCTCCGCGAAAGCGGACGCCCACTGGCTCATGGCCAGCTCCGACGCTCCCGCGCACAGCATCAGCACGCAGAACACCCAGAACATTTTCCGGCGAAGCAGGCGCGGGATCGGCATTGTCTCCTGCCCTTCCTCCAGCGTCCTTATGGGAACCTGCCGGAAATAAAACGCGTTGCAGGCCGGAAGCAAAGCCCACAGGACGCAGAGGATCCGCCAGCTTCCCATCCCGGCCACGGCAAAGAACGCCGTGGACAAAAGCACCACAGCCATCTGCCCCCAGCAGTAAAAGGAATGCAGGAGGCTCATGGCGGCCGCCTTTCCTTCCGTCGGGCACGCTTCCACGATGGGGCTTATAAGCACCTCGATCAAACCGCCGCCCAGAGCGTAGAACACCACGCAGACCAGAAGTCCCGCGTAAGCGCTCCCAAGAAGCCGCAGGGTAAGTGCGGGCAGCACCGCCATGCCGGCCAGCCCCAGCGCGGCGCTTATATGCGCGGCAACGACCCCCGTCCGGTAACCGATCCGGTCAATCAGAACTGCCGACGCCAGATCCACCGTAAGCTGGATCCCGAAATTAAGCGTGATCAGCCAGGTGATCTTATCCAGGGATATCCCGTAACGGGACTGGAAGGTCAGAAATAAAAGGGGCGACAGGTTATTGACGATCGCCTGCGTTACATAGCCCAAATAGCTGGCCCATATCGTATGCTGGTAAGACAGCGGACGTTTCTTCATTGTCTATCCTCACCGTATCTTTCTTCTCTTTATCATATTCCGCACCCGGCGCCGGCGCAAGTCCCCCGCGGCGGAATCTTTCCCGCCGCGCTTTTCTCGCGGCCCGCGCGGAATCTACACTCGCAGCTTTCGTATCCCGCCTCAGGATCGTCCCCGTCCGGCTCCGCATGCGCATTTCGCCGGCAAACGCCCGAACGGGCGGAACCGGCATGAAAAGTCTCATTCATTATACCAGTATCCGCCCGTTTGTCCACATTTTTCTGATCATTCATTCAAAATTCGGTCCGGAATCCATTCCTGCGGAGCCCGGGATCCGCACGCTCCCGGCCGTATCTGTCCCTGCTTACTCGAACCGCACGATTTCCCGCCGGAGCCGCTTCATGATCTTCTTCTCAAGCCTTGAGATATAGGACTGGGATATCCCCAGCAGGTCCGCCACTTCCTTCTGCGTCATCTCTTCACCGTCATCCGTGGTCAGACCGTAGCGCAGCTCCACGATCTTCTTCTCCCTGGGACTTAAACGGCTGATGGCCATATTGAGAAGATCCCTCTCCGTCTCCTGCTCCAGGTTCCGGTAGATCTCATCCTCGTCGGTCCCCAGGATATCCGACAGAAGCAGCTCGTTGCCGTCCCAGTCCACATTCAGCGGCTCATCGATGGAAACCTCCAGCTTCGTCTTATTATTTCTCCGCAGATACATAAGGATCTCATTCTCGATGCAGCGGGAGGCGTAAGTAGCCAGCTTGATGTTCTTGTCCCTGTTATATGTATTGATGGCCTTGATCAGTCCTATGGTTCCGATGGAAATCAGATCCTCCACGCCTACGCTTGTGTTGTCGAACTTTTTGGCAATGTAGACGACCAGCCGCAGATTATGCTCGATCAGCGTCTGACGCGCTTCCTTGTCCCTCTCGGTTCCCAGAAGCCGGATCATGTGGTTCTCCTCGTCGTTTCCGAGAGGCGACGGCAGAATATCGGCGCCGCCGATATAATGGATCTCTCCTTCCTTCTGAAACAGCATTTTCTTGAAACTTGGCACCGCCTTGAAATGAAAGCGGTTCGGAATTGATACCTTGACCACCATGGGTGATTCCTCCTTTTATCTGATCTGATTTATAAATCTCTGTGAAGCAGCATCTCGTAACTGCCCTCCCCTGACAGGGGGAATGGCGCCCGGGCGATCCAGGGGTGGTTTTCCCTTTCCATCCCTGCAGCAGAGGATGCCGGGCTCAAGGACGAAGGTACAGCCGCTCCAGGCTGTAAGTATAACTCCAGGGAATCGATCTGTGCGATCTCCATTACTCCATAAGGGCATCCTATGGTCCGATATCGGATATGACCGATCGAAAGCTCTTTTCCCTGCGAGGCTGCCGCGCGCTTCAGCTCCGTCCAAACCCGTTCCGAAACGATACTCACGGGACGCCCGCTGTCCGGTTCCGTAAGCGTATTCCCGCTGTCCCGGTACGCCGTCACCTGCAGGCCCGCTTTCCCGACATAAAGCGTCACGGGACAAAGCGCCGTCCTCTCCCTGCGCGTCCCGTCGGCGGCTATCCACAGATACCGGAGCAGGAAAGCCCCGCCGCCCGCCAGAAACAGCCATGTAAGCATCGAAAGCTTCGCGGCCGTATTCCCCCTTACGGCCAGTACCGCATAGTATCCCGCATCCGTATGCTCCAGCAGAAATTCCATAAGCCCGCCTGCCGCAGCGGCCAGGAAGAAGAGCAGAAACGTCTCCTTCAGAAGCTCCCGCACGCTGCGCGGCCGATATGCCAATGCGCTCAGGAGCAGCGCGGTCGCCGCCGGGCCGGCGGCGGATACCGCCCTGCCAAACGCCCTCAGGACCACGTTCTCCGGTTTCCCCAGCGAGAGTACCTGGACCCACACGACCGCACAGGCCGCGGCCGCTCCCGCCGCTCCGGCAGCCAGCATGCGCCCGGCGCCTGGTTTCTGCCGCAGGATCGGGGCGGACAGGCGCAGCAAAAGAAGATCCATCAGATAGTTCACGAAGAAGAACACATCTATGTACAACTCATACCGCAAAGCCCGAACCCCCTGTCTCACATCGTCCATTATAGACAGTTTCTCTTTCGGATTTTGTCAAACGGTGGAAGGAAAATCGATTTTTTTCTCGTCTGAAATCGGGAATTTTCATAGAAAAAGGCAAAGAATCGACACAGAAAATAAGGCGCCCCCATAAAGGGGACGCCTTAAATTACGTTCGTATACAGATCATCTCTTATTCTTCAGGAAATCCGGAATCGTGATATCCTTCATATTCGTGGTCGGGCGGTAACCCTGGCCTGTCTGGCTGCCCATGCCGCCCATCGGCACGGGACGGGTACCGAAGGAGGACGGAGACGCAGGAGCGGTCGCCGCCGCTTCAGCGGCTCCCGGCGTCTTGGAAGGACGGAAGGATGCGAATCCGCTGCCCGCGCCGCTCATGGCCTTGGCAACGGAACCGCCGGCCTGCTCGTCCAACCCGGTCGCGATGACCGTGATCGTCGCCTCGTCCTGGGCGTTCTCGTCATACATGGCGCCGAAGATGATGTTGGCATCCTCGCCGGCCAGCTCCTGTACATAGCTCGCGGCTTCGTTGGCCTCGATCAGGCTGATATCGCCGGAAATATTGATGATAACGTGGGAAGCTCCCTCGATCGTGGTCTCCAGAAGCGGACTGGATACCGCCTGCTTCACGGCCTCCAGAGCCTTCTCATCGCCCTTCGCGCGGCCGATACCGATATGGGCGATGCCCTTGTCGATCATGACGGTCTGCACGTCGGCAAAATCCAGATTGATAAGTCCCGGAACATTGATCAGGTCCGTGATGCCCTGTACGGCCTGCTGGAGAACCTCGTCGGCCTTCTTGAGGGCGTCCGGCATCGTCGTCCGGCGGTCTACGATCTCAAGAAGCTTGTCGTTGGGGATCACGATCAGAGTATCCACACTGTCCCTTAAGCGCTCGATGCCCTGGGCGGCATTGGTCATACGGGTCCTGGCCTCAAACTTGAAGGGCTTGGTCACCACGCCGACGGTCAGAATGCCCATATCCTTGGCGATCCTGGCGATCACGGGAGCCGCGCCGGTACCGGTACCGCCGCCCATGCCGCAGGTGACGAACACCATATCGGCCCCGCGCAGCGCCTGTGCCAGCTCCTCGGAGCTCTCCTCAGCCGCTTTCTCGCCTACCTCCGGCCGGGCGCCCGCGCCCAGTCCCTTGGTCAGCTTCTCGCCGATCTGCATCGCGGTCGGAGCCTTGCAGAACTGCAGAGCCTGCTTGTCCGTGTTGATGCCGATAAACTCTACTCCTGCAATATTCTCATCGATCATGCGGTTCACCGCGTTGTTCCCCGCGCCGCCTACTCCCACTACTATGATCCGGGCAGAACTCTCCGCCTCATTTATCTTAATCTCCAGCAAGGTGATGTCCTCCTTTTTTTACGTGTACCCCCACGCATATTTTCTCTGTACCTTCCGTATAACTAGCCTACCTAATATCATATTTGATTTCATACAAAATATCAACCACTTTTTTTAGAAATTTTAACTAATCTGAAAAATTCTTTTTGAATGTCGAGACCAGATCCTCCTTATTCTCATCGTAATTATCCAGATACAGCGTTCCGTCCAGATCCTGTATCTGCGGCATCATATCGGCGAGCAGGGATATCTTGCCGTCCATCTGCGAACCGTCGCCAAGCACCACCTCTACTTTGTTGATATACAGGTTTGCCTCCCCTCTGGAATTATACTGGATCCCGTCCACTTCGATCTTACGCAGGGACAACAGCTGGGTCAGATTCAGGATCCCCTCGAAAATACGGCTGTCCTCCACCGGAAGGGCCTGGTGAAGGACGATCTGTCCGAACTTCAGGCCGGACACCTCCGGGATCCCCGGAAGAGCCGTATCCGTACTCTCCACCACGATCCCGTCCTTGTCAAAATACATATAGCTGCCCATGTAGGAAACATATCCCACGACGCTCTTTTCATGGACGATCACCTCCACATGGGTCGGCCCGATAAAATCCACCTGGTAATCCTCGACAAACGGGATCTGAATGTGCTCCTTCGTCTTCTCCTTCAGCAGGAAATAGGCGCTGTTCCAGTCCAGATTCTTCTGAAAAAGCATGCCTACGATCTCATTTTCCGTATAACGGCTGTTCCCGATGACGGTCACCTGGCGTATATTGACGGACAGAAGCACCACCGCGGCGGAAATGACTGCCACGGCAAGGATAAACAGTCCCATATGCGTTTTTCTGCCCAATATGTCTCCCATAATTCCTCCCGTCGCGACATCCCTTCTATCATCCGTTCCCGAATCCCGGCGTTTAGGCCGCCGGTTCCGCTTTTGCCGCGGATCATCTCCCGTCCGTGCCCTCATCCGCTTCCGTCCGCCGCCGGATCCGCGCCCCCATAGCCTTAAGATCGCCGCAAATGTCCTCGTAGCCGCGCAGGATATGGCTGCAGCCGACGATCCCGGTTCTGCCCTCCGCGGCAAGCCCCGCTACTACCAGGGCGGCGCCTCCACGCAGGTCCGGCGCCTCCACGCGGGTCCCGCGCAGCGGATAGACGCCGCGCACCTCCGCCCGGTTTCCGTCAAGCTCGATGCACGCTCCCATCCGGCGAAGCTGTCCGGCCGTCGCGAACCTTCCCTCAAATACCGTTTCCCATACCTGTCCGCGGCCGTCGCAGACGGCCAGAAGGGAAAGCAACGGCGACTGAAGATCCGTCGGGAAGCCCGGATAAGGGGCGGTCCTCACGCTGACCGGCTTCGGGCGGCGGCCCATCCGTACGCGGATACCCGACGGCTGCGTCTGAATATCGGCGCCCATTCGCCGCAGGACTTTAAGGACTCCCTCCAGCTGGGCCGCGTCGGCGCCCCGCAGATACGCCCGTCCCCCCGCCGCCATGACGCAGGCCAGGTAGGTTCCGGCCACGATCCGGTCTCCCGGCGCCGTATATTCCGAATCGCGGAGTTCATTTACGCCCTCCACGACGACCGTCTCTTCCCCGATCCCGGAGATCCTCGCCCCCATGCCCTCAAGCATCCGGCACAGGCTTACGATCTCCGGCTCTCTGGCCGCTCCCTCGATCACGGTGGTGCCCTGCGCCTTTACCGCCGCGAGAAGCACATTTTCCGTAGCGCCTACGCTGGGATACGGGAAACGGACGCGCCCGCCGGCAAGCCTTTGCGCTGCGGCAGCGATCCTTCCGCCTTCCTGTTCGCTGATCTGCGCTCCCAGCCTCCCAAGGCCGTACAGATGCAGGTCGATGGGACGGCTCCCGATGGAACAGCCGCCGGGATAATAGGTAGCCGCCTCCCCGGCACGTCCCAGAAACGCTCCGAGAAGAACAATGGATGACCGCATGGCTGTCACATATTCCCTCGGGATCGCTACCCGGCCGATCGACGACGCGTCGATGGTCAGCCGGTGCTCTTCCAGATTGCATTTACATCCCATGGATGTGAGGATGTCGATCATACAGAACACATCCTGGATCCGCGGGACATTCTTAAGAACCGTAGTCCCTCTGTGAAGAACGGCCGCCGCCATCATGGGCAGCACCGCGTTCTTGGATCCCTGGACCGTAACCTCCCCGTCAAGGGGACGCAGGCCCTCTATCTCTATTCCAGACAACCTATTCCCTCCCAGAATCTTCCATATCTTATGGTATGCTTCCGGAAAAGCTTTGGCTGCCCGGTCCGGGCTATTTTTCCAGTTTTATCTGATTGGACACGCTCAGAACCATGCCCATTTCGATCAGCAGGAACAATACCGACGTGCCGCCGTAGCTGATGAACGGCAGTGTGATGCCGGTATTGGGGATCGTGTTGGTCACAACGGCGATATTTAAGATCACCTGGATCGCGATATGGCCCATGACGCCTACCACCAGCATGGAACCGAACAGATCCGGCGCGTTGCTGGCGATAACCATAAAACGGTAGATCATGAACATAAAGATCAGGATCAGGGAAACAGCGCCGAAAAGCCCCAGTTCCTCGCAGATGATCGAGAAGATCATATCGTTCTGGGCTTCGGGTACGAAACCCATCTTCTGGATACTCTGGCCAAGCCCTTTGCCGAAGAGGCCTCCGGACCCGATGGCGTAAAGCCCCTGAAGGACCTGGAAGCCGCCCTCCTGGGAATAGCTCTCCGGATCCAGCCACACATTGATGCGGCCCAGCTGGTAATCGTGCAGGATTCCCATACCGGTCAGCGCCTTGCCGATGGGCCCGGCGAAGGCCAGTACAAAGGCAGCGGCCGCCATGCAGAGAATATAAGGCCATTTCTCCTTGCTGGCCACGAACATCATCACGAAGCCGATCCCTACAATGATGATACCGGTGCTCAGATTGTTGAGAACCACGATCATCGCCAGGGGAAGCACCAGCAGCATGACCCGGAACTTCCCGGCGAAGCGGTCGATGTCCTTCCCGTAACGGACGATCATGGACGCAAGCGCCACGATGACCAGGATCTTCACCAGCTCCGACGGCTGAAAGCTGAAGGACTCGTAGCCCAGCCACCGTTTCTTGCCGTTGTATTCGCGCCCCAGCGGGGTAAACGTCACCAGAAGCATCAGGATCCAGACGATCACGGTTCCAAGCTTCCAGACCTTCGCGTACCAGTGATAATCCAGCTTGGATATGACGATCATGCCCACCAGACCGACGGCGGCGATCGCTCCCTGGCGGATCATGAAATACGCCGCGTTCCCGTGGTCGATCTGCGCCTTATAGGAACTGGCGCTGTAGATCATGATCAGCCCGAATATGGTCAGAAAGACGATGGCAAACAGCAGGCTGTAGTCGTAAAACCGCTGCGAGCGCTTCCTTCTCTCTTCTGCCATAACGTCTCCCTCCTTCCTCTTCTTCCCGGTCCGGGCTTCCGGCCGGTTACAGGTTCCTCACGCACTCCTTAAAGATCCTGCCCCGCTCCTCGTAATCCTTAAACATCCCCCAGCTGGCGCAGGCGGGCGACAGCAGCACGCAGTCGCCGCTCTCCGCGTAGTAGGCGCAGACCTTCACCGCCTCCGCCATATCCTCCGCGTACATGATATCCGTAAACCCGTGCTTCCGGGCGCACTCGGCGATCTTATCCCGGGTCTGCCCGATCAGCACAAGATATTTCACATTTCCGCCAAAGGACTCGATCCATTCGTCGTAGGCAGAGCCCTTATCATAGCCGCCGCCGATCAGGATGATCGGACCGGGCATGGCCTTCACCGCCTGGATGGCCGCGTCCGGATTGGTTCCCTTGGAATCGTTATAATAGCGGACCCCCAGGCGCTCCAGCACGAATTCAATCCGGTGCTCCACCGCCTGAAACGCTTTCACGACCGGAAGGATCGTCTCCATCGGCACCCCCATGGCCGAAGCGACCGCAATCGCGGCCATCACATTCTCATGGTTGTGACGTCCCAAAAGGTTCATGTCGCGCACATCCATCAGGGGCACCGCCCTGCCGTCCTTCGCGCGCATGATCTCATACCCTTCCATATAGTATCCGTCTGTCAGCTTATTGCGGCTGCTGAAAAACACTACCTGCGGCCTCAGATCCTCCCTCTGTCCGAAGGCTCTCAGCACCTCGTCGTCGTAATTCAGGACGCAGGTATCCTCCTCCGTCTGGTTGGCGGTGATGCTCTCCTTCACCGCTATGTAGCATTCCATCGTGTGATGGCGGTTCAAATGATCCGGCGTGATATTTAAGATTGCGCTGGCCTTCGGGTGGAAATCCACCATGGTCTCCAGCTGGAAGCTGGATACCTCCGCCACCGTAACGCTCTCTTCCGTCGTCTTTAAGGCCACGGCCGTATAGGGAACTCCGATATTGCCCACCACATATACATCCCGGTAGTACGCTTTCAGGATCTCCCCCACCAGCGCCGTGGTGGTCGTCTTGCCGTTGGTGCCGGTAATGGCCGCAAGCGCTCCCTTCGAACAGTGATACGCCAGATGCAGCTCCCCCCAGATCGGGATCCCCGACCCGCGGATCAGCCCCACGAACGGCGTCTCCAGGGATATCCCCGGGCTTATGACGCAGAGCGTGACGTCCGCAAGCATCTCCGGGCGAAGCTCTCCCAGAACAACGCTCACCGCCGCTCCTTTATCGAAATTCTCCAGCAGCGCAGGCGCGTACAGCGTGGCGTTGCCGTCGTAAAGCACTACCTCGCCGCCCATCGAAAGCAGCAGACGGGCGGAGGCGATGCCGCTCTTGCCGGCTCCCGCCACCAATACCTTCTGACTCTGGCTCATGAAATGTTCCTCCTGTTTCCTTCCAATTCTGGCGCCGCGCTTCCTACAATCCCAGATACGCCACCAGGCAGAGGATCGCCGTAACGATGGAAAATACCGCCACCACTCTGGTCTCCGACCAGCCGCACAGCTCGAAATGATGGTGGATCGGCGCCATCTTAAAGATCCTCTTACCGCCTGTCTTCTTAAAATAAGTCACCTGGATGATGACGGACAGCACTTCGATCAGATAGATAAAACCAATGATCAGGATAAAAAGCGGCATCTGCATCATCAACGCACTGGCCGCCACAAAGCCGCCCAGCGCCAGGGAGCCGGTATCTCCCATAAACACCCTGGCCGGATAGACGTTAAACAGCAGAAAACCCAGCAGGCTTCCCACCACCGCTCCGGTGATCGGGCTGATGCCGTTTCCCTCTCCCAACGCGATGATCGTTAAGAATGTAGCCACCAGGATCGTCACGCTGGTACAGAGTCCGTCAAGGCCGTCGGTGAAATTCACTCCGTTGTCGGTGCCGAGCATCACAACGAACACGAACGGAATGTACAGATACCCGAGATCCAGCCAGAGCCCGCCGTCGAAGCCGCCGGTAAAGGGCACCAGGATGCGGGTTCCCACATCCCCTGAATTCATCAGATAGTACGTAAAGATCGCTGTGATCAGGATCTGTCCCGCCATCTTCTGCTTCGGATTGAGGCCCTCGGACCGCTTCATGACGATCTTGATATAATCGTCCAGAAATCCGATGATGCCGAAGCCTACGGTCACGAACAGCACCGGGATGATCTTCGGATATTCCGGAATATAGAATACCGATGTGATGACGATGCCGGAAAGGATGATCAGCCCGCCCATGGTGGGCGTTCCCGCTTTTTTCAGATGGGTCTGGGGGCCGTCCTCCCTGACCTGCTGGCCGAATTTCAGCCTGTGCAGGAACGGTATTACAATGGGGCACAGCACCGCGCTGATGGCAAAGGCTATGATTACCGCCAATATGGTTTCATTGATCATATCGCACCTCGGACTCTTATGTAATATCAGAAATTAGTATACGTCGTTTCGCGGGAATAATCAACCGCAACTTCTTCGGCTTCAATTCCCAGATATGGCAGGATATTCCTGAAAATATCCGCGATCACCGGCGCGGCGATGGTTCCGCCGTAGTAAACGCCTTCCGGCTCGTCGATGGTAATTAACGCGATGATCTGCGGATCATCCGCCGGCGCGAAGCCTAAGAAACTGGAAATATATTTCTTTAAGCTTCTGGGCAGCTTCTCGGAGGTAGCCGTCTTGCCGCCGATCCGGTAGCCTTCGATCACGGCATTTTTGCCGCCGCCCTCCGATACCACCTTTTCCAGCATGAAACGCATGGTCTCGCTGGTTTCGGCGGAGACGATCCCTTCCTTCACCGGATACGTGAAGGTGTGGACATTCTCTCCATCGGCGCTGACCGACTTTATCGCAAAATGGGGCGTCACCCGCGTCCCTCCGTTGATAAGGGAGGCCGCCGTGGTGATCATCTGCAGGGGAGTAATCTGGAAGGACTGGCCGAAGGATACGGTAGCCAGCTCCACCAGCCCCATATCTTCCTTCTTATGCATGATCGTGGCCGCCTCGCCGGGCAGATCCACGCCGGTCTTGCCCAGGAGCCCGAACTGGGTGAAATAGTGGTAATACCGCTCCACCCCCAGCCGCTGGCCCACGTCGATGAAGACCGGATTGCAGGAATTCATCGTCGCCTGCAGAAAGGTTTCCCCACCATGACCGCCCACTTTGTGGCATCTGATCTTTCGATCCTCCACTATACGGTATCCCGGACAGGAAAAATGGTCATTAATTCCCACTACGCCCGCTTCCAGCCCCGCCGAGGCGGTAATGATCTTGAAGGTGGATCCCGGTTCATAGGTATCGTTGATCGCCGGGTTGCGCCACATTTGATTCAGAAGATCCTGTTTCGAGGCGGTGCTGCCTTCCTCCGGCTCTATATTCAGCGTAAACGGATCGTTTAAGTTAAATTCCGGAACATTTACCATGGCAAGAATCTCTCCGTTTCGGGGATCCATGATGATCACGGATACCTTTTTGGCGTTCTTCTCCTCCATGACCTTAAGCGCCGCCTGCTGGGCGTAGGTCTGGATATTTACATCCAGGCTGGTGGTCAGATCCGCGCCGGCCACCGGCTCGATCCGGTCCTCAAAGGCGTTCTCCAGCTCCACGCCGGCGGCGTCCGCCATTGTAAGGATCAGCCCGTTCTGCCCTTTCAGGTATTCCTCGTAGCGAACCTCCAGGCCGATGATGCCCTGGTTGTCGCCCCCGGTAAATCCCAGTACCTTCGACGCCAGGCTGTCATACGGGTAATATCGTTTATAGTCTTCATCCACCTTCACGCCGGCCAGGCGCAGACTGCGGATGCGGTCCCCTGTCTCTTTATCAACATTTGTCTTAATGATCTCGCGGGCGCTGTATTTCTCCACCCTGCCGCGGATTTCCTCTTCGGACAGCCCCAGTTCCCGCGAAAGCGCCTGCACCACCTGTTCCGGCTCCTCGATCTGGTTGTGGATCACGGAAATGGTGCACACCGTCCGATTGTCGGCGATAACGGTTCCGTTGCGGTCCAGGATCCTTCCTCTGGCCGCCTTGATCGTCCGCTCCCGCTGGTGCAGGTCCTCGGCCATTTGACCGTAATGGTCCGCCCTGAAAAGCATCAGGTAATGGAGCCGTCCGGTCATTGCGAGCAGCAGAAGGCCGACCGCCAGGAATACGACCAGCGTCCTGGTTTTATATCTGCATAAATTCCGGTTCATGATCCCGCCGGGACATAATGATTGCTATAATATATGAACCGGTCCATTTTTTATGCCTGAACGCTTCCCGGCCTTTTACTCCTCCGCGCCGCCGGCCGGCAGCATATCCGGAAGATCCGACGGAAGCACGCTTCCATCCTCCCCGTAATCCTGCGGGACATATTCCTCCGTCTCGTAGGGGAACGGTGTGATGGTTCCTCCGGCCGCGGCGCCTCCGGTACCGGCAGGCACATTTTCACCGGTCTGGCCTTCGCCTTCCCGGTCCTCCGCCTGCGTTGTGCCGTCCGCGCCCTCCGAAGCGCCCTCTCCTTCATTGCTTTCTCCCTGGGCCTGCGTTCCGGCGTCTCCTCCCGGAGTCCCTTCCGCGCCGCCCTGGCCTTCCGGATCCGTTCCGTCCGGATTCGCCACGTATTCACCGGATGGGCGGATCGGCGTTACCACCTGCACGTCGCCGGTGGGGAACACATTCAGGTAAGGAAGAATGTCGCTCATCACCTGGGAAAATACATGGCTCGCGAATGTACTGTGGGCCTGATCCTCCACATGCGGTTCGTCGATGACCACATAGACAAGAACCTTCGGATCATCCGTAGGCGCGATACCGCAGAAGGAAACTACATAATCCTGATGGTTGCGCCCAACCTTTTCCGCCGTACCGGTCTTACCGCCGATGGCATAGCCTTCCACCTTCGCGGCGGAGCCGGTTCCCTTCTCAACCGTCATCAGAAGCGCGTTGCGCAGGAAACGGCTGGTGGAATCCGACACGGTCTCCCGCACCAGCACGCCGTCATTCTTCTGCACGACGGAACCGCTCTCATTGATGATCTGTTTCACAACATGGGGCTCATAATAGTACCCGCCGTTGATGCAGGACGCGAAGGCCGCCGCCATCTGCACCATCGTGCAGTTATAGTTCTGACCGAACGCGTTGGTCGCCAGCGCCGAGGGCTCCGTCGTCTCCAGCCGGTAGACCAGAGAAGAGGCGGATGCCTCGCCCGGCAGATCGATGCCGGTCTTGGAACCGAGATTGAACAGGGCTTGGTACTTATAGAAATTCTCCTTGCCGGTCAGTGCCGCGATCTGCATCATGGCGTCATTGCAGGACTGCATGATGGTCTCCGTCAGGCTCAGTTCGCCGTGGCCGCCTTTGCTGTAGGCCGTACACTTGATCTTGAAAACGCTGACCTGCTGATATCCGTCGCAGTAAAAATAATTGTTGGTGTTGATCGCGTTCTCCTCCAGGGCCGCGGCTACGGTCAGGATCTTGGAGGGAGAACCGGGTTCATAGGTGTCGCTGACGCAGAAGTTGCGCCACATCTGGCTCATGGCGTCCACCTTTTCCTCATCGGTCATTGCCGCAAGCTGCTCCTCCGTGTAAAGAGAGCTCAGGTCGCGGGGATCGTTCAGATCATAGTGCTTCTCATCGGCCATGGCCAGGATCTCGCCGTTTCGGGGATCCATTACGATGATCCCGATGTGGTCGCTTCCGGTCTCCGCCTGCCACTGGGCGATGCGGTTCTCCACCATGGTCTGCACATTCGCGTCGATGGTGGAAACCACCTTATAGCCGTTCTGCGCCGGCTTGATCACGATCTCCTTGTTGGACTCGTCGTTCAGATACCCGTACTCCCGGCCGTTGCTACCGGTGAGCATATCGTTATAATACTGCTCGATACCGCCGCTGCCGGTGGTGCCGTCGCTGCTGGCGAAGCCGATCACATTGCAGGCCAGGCTGTTGTACGGATAAAGCCTCTTATATTCTTCCTCAAACCAGACCCCATAGACGCGGGCCTTGCTTTTCGCCTCGGCGTTGGCCGTATTGATCGCATCCGCCAGCTTTTCGAACTCTTCCTTCTTATCGTAGGAAACGCGGCGCTCATAGCGGATATAGGGGGACGTCTTCTGGCTCTTAAGCGTCTCCATCAGCTCCGTCCTGTCGTAGCCGAAGCACTGGACCAGCGCGTCTACCGTCGCGTCCAGATAATTCGCTTCCGTCTTCTCATCATGGAAGATCTGGCTGGCGTCAATGATCACGTTATACACTTTCTCACTGGTTGCCAGATAGGTCCCGTTGCGGTCCACGATGTCCCCTCTCCGGTAAGGGATCGTGCGGCTGTCAAAGTTGGAGCGCTGGGTCAGGACCACCTTCGTATAGTCCTCGTTGTTCGTATCGACGATATGATAAAGTACACCGATAAGCGCAAGTAAAGCCAGCATGATCACGATGACCGTGACTGCCAGCTTTTCCTGCATATATCGTTTTAACATTTTCTTCTTCGGAGCCCGGCGCCTTGGCGTATCCTCCTTAGTATTGCGGGATGTCTTCATTTTGCCTCACGTACTCACTTTCTGTTTTGTTATACAGAAGCACCTGATCTTTGCCTGCGTAGACCATGCCGAGTTCCTCGGTGGCTACACGGTAGATATGGTCCAGATCGATACTTGTGTTGATCCGGGTCTCCAAGGCATCATTCTCGCTCTTTAATGTCTCCAGCTGCCGCTCCTGGGCCTTGATATTGTCCACGCGGGCGCTCATCTGAGACTGGAGGTGCAGATAATTCACGCAGAAGCACAGTGTGATGCAGGATGCAATGACCAGCATCATCAGATACGGCAGATCCAGCTGCAGCGCTTTCTCCTGGTTCCTTCTGACCGTATAATCGGCCCGCTGCCGGTCTCTGTGTTCCGGCCGGCGCTCCGGCTGTCTGACCGGCTCCTCCGCTGGCGCCAGTTTCCTCACAGTATTCCCGTGAACATACATCTCTTCTCTTGATGGCCGTCCCGTATTCCTACGCGCCGCTCTCGTCTGTGATGCTCTCGTGGCTGCCATGCCGGTCTCCTTTCCGCTCCGCTTACAGCGCTTCGAAGGTTCTCAGTTTCGCGCTTCTGCTCCGCCTGTTTTCTTCTATCTCCTCCGCCGCCGGTACGACCGGCCTGCGGGTAATCACTTTTCCTTTGCTCTTTCTTCCGCATACGCACACCGGGAAATCCGGAGGACATATGCAGGGATTCTCATTCTCCCGGAACCGGTTCTTCACGATCCGGTCCTCCAGAGAGTGAAACGTGATAATGGAAAGCCTTCCTCCCGGCTTGAGCCGCCCGATCATCGTGTCGATGGAACGGTTAAGCACCTCCAGCTCCCGGTTCACCTCGATCCGCAGCGCCTGAAAGGTTCGCCTGGCCGGATGTCCTCCGACCGCCCGCATCTTCGGCGGGATCGCTTCCTTAATGATCTCCGCGAGCTGTCCCGTAGTCTTAACCGGCGCTTTCTGACGGTGCTTTACAATCTGTCCGGCGATCTGCCTGGCGAATCTCTCTTCGCCGTAATCCCGAATGATCCGTACAAGTTCCTCTTCATCGTAGCTTTCCACCACATCGGCCGCCGTCAGCTCCTGTCTCCTGTCCATCCGCATATCAAGCGGCGCGTCCTCCCGGTAGGAAAAGCCTCTCTCCGCCGTATCGAACTGGAAGGATGAAACTCCCAGATCGAGATAGATCCCGTCGACCTTCCCGATCCCAAGCCCGTCAAGCACTTCGTCCATCTGCTCGTAATTGCTTCGGACGACCGTGACCCGGTCCCGGTAAGGAGCGAGCCGCTCTGCCGCAGCCGCGATGGCGTCCTCGTCCTGATCGATCCCGACAAGCCTTCCCTGCGGACCAAGCCTGCCGCACAGTTCGAAGGCGTGGCCGCCTCCGCCCAGCGTACCGTCAACATAGATCCCGTCGGGCTTCACCAGAAGGCTGTCGATCGTCTCCTGAAGAAGAACCGGTCTGTGTTCAAACATCATATGCTGAACCCTTCGAGGCCCTCGGCGATATCCTCGATATCATCGTAATTATTCGCCTCGTTCCATCTGTCCCTGCTCCAGATCTCGACCCGGTTGCCGTTGCCGACCAGCACGGCGTCCTTCTCGATCTGCGCAAACGCGCGGAGCACTGCCGGGAGCAGGATCCGTCCCTGCTTGTCCACTTCACAGGATGTGGCACCGGACAGGAAGAAGCGGGTCAGCTGTCTGGTATCGCGGGTGTTCGTGGGAAGATCCGCCAGCTTCTTCTCGAACTTGTCCCACTCGGAATTCTCGTAGGCACAGAGACAGTGATCCAAGCCCTTCGTGACAATGAACTCATCGCCCAATATCTCACGGAACTTGGATGGGACGATCACTCTGCCCTTCGAATCAACCGTATGGTTGTACTCACCGATGAATCCCATGTCCGTCTCCTAACCAGTCCTTGGCGGTATCTCTACCACTTTCTACCACATTTTCCTACATTCAACCACTTTTTCCCACCTGGTACTAATTATTCTAGTACAAGATTCAGAAAAACGCAAGGAATTTTTTAAAAAAAATCAAAAAAAATGAAGCAATTGCGTGGTTTTCCGCAATTGCCTCAAAATGTTGATTCACTCTAAAATCCGGCCACAATATATTGTTCGATCAGTTCATCTAAACGTACACTGTCCTGGTAGATTTCCTCGTACCGCCGTTTCTCATCGATGCTTTGATTCAGTTTTTTCCGGGCTGATTCGATTTTGACGATCAGCTCATCCCTGGTAAGTTTCTCCATTGCCATCCTCCTTCTGCATGCCTTTTTTCCTGTTACCTACCACTAAACCCAAAACCGCGCCAAGTACCAGTACCATGGATAATGCCTGCGACACCGGGATGCCTGTCGCAAAGAATTTTAACTGGTCCGTCCGCAGCCCTTCGATCCACGTCCTTCCCAGACCATAGCCCAACAAATAGATACACAGCATCTGGCCGTCAAATTTCTTTCTTTTCCGGTACCAGAGCATAAACAGCAGGACTCCCAGATTCCACACGGACTCATAGAAGAACGTAGGATGAACCTGAATATACGAAACGCCGCCATCCACGATCAGATGGTCTAAAAGTTCCTGAGAGATCATACTTTCGTTGACCAGCTCCCGGCGGATCTGCATGGCGAGAAGGCCGTCCGTATAGCCGCCGAATGCCTCGCAGTTGAAGAAATTCCCCCACCTTCCGATGATCTGGCCCGTGATCAGGCCGAGGCAGGCCGTATCGGCCATGGAAAGGAAGGAAAGCTTCCTGGTCCTTACAAACCAGATAAGCGTCAGAACGCCGCCGATGACGCCGCCGTAGATCGCCAGACCGCCGGCGCGGATATTGAAGATTTGGAGCAGATTGTCTTTATAGTTATCCCAGTCGAATATCACATAGTAGGCTCTCGCGCCGATGATGGCGAAAATGATCGCGTAGATCGCGAAGTCCAGATAGACCTCCGGATCCTGCCCCCTGCGCTTCGCGTCGGACTGGGCCACCAGGATCCCGGCGATCATGCCGATGCCGATGATGATGCCGTAGAAGGCGATCCGGAAACCGAATACGGAGATACTGTTTTTCAAATGTTCGATGGTGATTCCGAGATGCGTAAAACGGATGTCAGCAGGCGCAGTCATGTATGTATCTGCTCCCTTCTCAAGGATTTTCTCCATTTTAACGCTAAATAGGCAAAAAAGCAATCTTATTCGACCGACAGTTTGCGGCAGGCTTCGACAGGGGGGGATTCTGGAGAAATAAGACTTTCTTTTCGGTTGAGGGTGTGATATACTCCACGTAGATAATAAAAAGATATAGAATTAATATTTTATAGAAAGAGGTTAGCATATATGAAATTAGGTATTGTGGGTCTGCCGAATGTGGGCAAAAGCACTTTGTTTAACTCTCTGACGAAGGCGGGGGCGGAATCGGCTAATTATCCGTTCTGCACCATCGATCCCAATGTGGGAGTGGTGGCGGTTCCGGATGAGAGATTGAAGCTGCTGGGGGATCTGTATCACTCTAAGAAGGTGACGCCGGCGGTTATTGAGTTTGTCGATATCGCGGGACTGGTGAAGGGCGCGTCGAAGGGTGAGGGACTGGGGAATCAGTTTCTCTCGCATATTCGTGAAGTGGACGCGATTGTACATGTGGTACGGTGCTTTGAGGACAGCAATGTGATCCATGTGGACGGCAGCGTCGATCCCATGAGGGACATTGAAACCATTGATCTGGAACTGATCTTTGCCGATCTGGAGGTTCTGGAGCGGCGGCTTTCCAAGACGGCCAAAAGTGCATTTAACGACAAGTCGCTGGTGAAGGAAGTGGAGCTTTTAAAGGCGCTGAAGGCGCATCTGGAGGATGGGAAGGCGGCGCGCACCTATGTCTGCGACGACGAGGACCAGCTGGCGATCCTTGGAAGCCTTAACCTTCTTACTTATAAACCGGTGATTTTCGCCGCCAATGTGGGGGAGGACGATCTGGCCGACGACGGCGCTTCCAATCCCCATGTGCAGAAGGTTCGTGCGTTCGCGGCCGAGACCGGGTCGCAGGTGTTCGTGATCTGCGCCCAGATCGAGGAGGAGATCGCGGAACTGGACGACGACGAGAAGGCTATGTTCCTGGAAGATCTGGGGCTTAAGGAATCCGGGCTTGAGAAACTGATCGCCGCAAGCTACGATCTGCTGGGACTTCTGAGCTTTTTGACATCCGGTGAGGATGAGACCCGCGCATGGACCATTAAGAAAGGGACGAAAGCTCCCCAGGCTGCCGGTAAGATCCACTCCGATTTCGAACGTGGCTTCATCCGCGCCGAGGTGGTCAATTACAAGGATCTGCTGGACTGCGGCGCCTACGCCGCCGCCCGCGATAAGGGGCTGGTGCGGCTGGAAGGCAAGGATTATGTGGTGCAGGACGGGGATGTGATTCTGTTTCGGTTTAATGTGTAACGTTTTCAAATTTCTGAATAGGATTCACCAAAAACAGAGAGAGCATATGGCTGCGCAATGCTCTCTCTGTTTTTATTTCCATGCGACAGCGCGCCAGTGACGCCTTGCCTGCGTTTCGTGTCTATCAGAATTTCCTCCCGCACTTCGGACAGTATTCGAAATCCTCCGTCGTCTCGTAGCCGCAGTTTGCGCAGCGCTTCGAGGGATGCCAGGAGGCTGCGGCGTTTCCGGCCGACACCATTGTCAGCATCTCAGGCGTAAGCGTCACGTCCTCGCCGCGGGCGAGGCGGCGGCCGGTCTCCTGCGGCAGTTCATAGACTGTGCCGCAGCAGCTCGTCTTCGCGTAATATCGTTTTCCCCACTTGAATATGGGGATAAAAAACAGCGACAGGTACGTATACGTCATGCAGATCTGGTAACGGCCGTAACGGCCGCACCGGTCGCAGATAAAGAGCGCCGCATTGTACGACAGTTCTTTCATGCCCTGATTGATTCCCATAATAAAAAACATATCGATTGACCGCCTTTCTGTGCCGGATCTATACCGGTATAACCTGCATAAGCTGCAGAGAATAAATATACCTCTCCTTCACGTTCTTCTTTGTCATCTGCTCCAGCGCCCGCTGATAGTAGTCCAGCTGAACCTTATAGCGCTTTGCCAGAATATCCTCCTGCCCTTCGGCGATCCGGTCCGTCTTGTAATCCAGAAGCACCAGGCCGTCGTCTTCCTCCAGATAAGCGTCGATGATACCCTGGATGAGCACCGGTTCATCCGAATCGGCAAGCTCCATCTCCCGGGCCGGAATGCCAAGAATAAACTGCTGCTCGCGGTAAAGACGTCCTGCTTCCTGGGCCCGGCGCACGCGCTTTCCGAGTATAGACGACGCGAAACGCCATATCGGATAGGGACGTACCAGACCGGCGGCTTCGTCTCCGATGCGATGCCGGTCCGCCATCTCTTTGATCTGATTCTCCACATCCGGATATGTCTCCGCCCGGTTGAAATCCAACAGTTCCAGCACCCGGTGATAGGCCGTCCCCCGGCGGGCTGCTTGTTCCATGGCGGCACGGATGTCCGTCTCCGGGCCTGAGGCCGCATCTATATCTTCTTTGAGCTCGGCATGGCCCGCGTCCGCATGCGCATTTCTCTGCTGAACGAATGGCCCGGATGCTTCTTCCTCCATACTGCCATACAGCAGATCATCCGCCGTCCGCACGCCTTCCCGCGTATCGGAATAGCCGAGATAATCCGCCGGCGCCGCCTGGATAAGACCGGTAAAATCGTCCGTCTCCTGTCCGAGCTTCTTAAGCTCGGAAACCGTCATTTTCGTATGGAGACGGATATCCGCCTCGTAAGGATACCGGTAGCTGAAGCAGCGTTCCAGCTGCCCGCAAATGGACGCGCCCGCTTCTTCCGGCGGCTGCACCCGCCCATCCGCGTCCGCTTCTTCCGGTGGCCGCACCTGCCCATCCGCGTCCGCCTCTTTCACCAGGCGAAGCAGCTCCTCCTTACCCGCCCTCTTTTCGATCTGGCGCGTCACTTCTTCACCAAACAGCGTCTTCACCGGGATCTGCCGGACTTCCATGCATCCGCTCCGTTCGGGATGGGTCATTAGTATCCAGTCCAGATAGCAACCCGCCGCAGACAGAACCGTAAAGGGAATCGCGGGAACGGGCCGCCGGCCCTCCTGTCCCCACTCCATATTCTCCCATTTCTCCAGCTTCTTCGCCAGCGACCGGTCCGCGCCGGTCAGGATCAGCTTCTCCTTCGCCCGGGTCATGGCCACATAGAGAACGCGCAGTTCCTCTCCCAGATTGTCCAGATCCGTCTTCCGTTTCAGAACATTCTTTTTGAGCGTCGGTCCTTTGACCCGCAGTTCAAGATCCAGATAATCCGTAGCGATTCCCAGATCGGAGTCGATAATCAGCTTCCCGCGTACATCCTGCCTGTTAAATGTTTTCCCGGTTCCTGCCAGAAATACAATGGGGAATTCCAGTCCCTTACTCTTGTGGATGCTCATAACGCGCACCATATTTTCATACTGCCCGGCAGACGCTTCCCCGAAATCCGTCTCGTATTTCTTAAGCTGCGTGATATAGCGGATAAACTGGAACAGCCCTTTATAGCTGGTCTTCTCGAACGCCGAGGCCTTCTCGACCAGCATATCGAGGTTGGCCCGGCGGGTCTGTCCCGCGGGCATCGCGGAAACATAATCGTAATATCCGGTCTGCTCATACACCTGACAAACCAGTTCATGGATCGGCAGATAGGAAGCCTGCCGGCGCAGCCTGTCAAGCAGACCGGCAAATGCGTTCAGCTTGGGAATCACTGCATGTAAACGCCCCGCAAATTCTTCCGGCAGCCTCGCTGCCCTGCCAGTCTCCGGTTCATCCCCCCGGGCATGGTCTCCCGGCAGCTTCGCTGCCCCGCTGCTCTCCAGTTTATCCCTCTGGGCACGGTCTTCCGGCAGCCCCGCTACCCCGCCAGTCTCCGGTTCATCCTCCCGGGCGCGGCTTTCCGGCGTCCCGGTCAGATACCGGAAAGCTCCGTAAATACCCCGGTCCTGTCTGTGCTCCGCCAGCTTCTTATACGCGGCCATCATCCAGGCCATTTCCTCATCGCTTAAGCCCACCATCGGTGAACGCAGTACCGCCGCCAGAGGAATGTCCTGGATCGGATTATCGATCACGGCCAGCATCGCCAGCACCGTTTCCACCTCGATCGTGTCAAAATATCCGGTACCCGTCTCCGCGTACGCGGGGATCCCCTCCCTGGCCAGCACCTGCAGAATGGTCTCGCTCCACCCGGCCATGCTGCGCAGGAGGATCACCATATCGCCGTATCCGGCGAGCCGGCAGGCTCCTTTCTCCTTATCCCAGACCTGAAGGCCGGTCTGCGGATCCGTAAGCTCCCGCATCCGGCGCGCGATCATTTTCGCTTCCAGCTCACGGGCCGTGTAATCCGCCGCTTCCTCCTGCGGCAGGCGCGGCGCCGCTTCTTCCTCCTGCATAACGGCATCCTGCAGCGCGCCCATGGATTCCGTCCCCGTATCCAGAAGAAGCAGCTCTGTCGGCATCCCGCAGCGCTCCCCTTCGGCGAACACAGCCCCCGGATGCAGGGCCGCTTCCTCGGTGTAGTCTACATTGCCCAGATTCTTCGTCATGATCTGATAAAAGATCCAATTGACGCTTTCAAGCACCGTCTCCCTGCTGCGGAAATTCTGATGAAGCTCGATCTTCCGGTCGGGCCCATTTTCCGCCGAATAGGTATCATATTTCTCCATAAAGAGCTCCGGCCGGGCCAGACGAAATTTATAAATGCTTTGCTTGACATCGCCTACCATGAACACGTTCGGGCGTCCGAACCGTTCGCCGGACAAGGCCCGGATCAGCGCCTCCTGCACGTAATTGCTGTCCTGGTACTCATCCACCAGTATCTCCGCGTACTGGCGGCTCAGCCGGTCGGCGGTTTCCGTATAGCGCAGCGCAGATAACGCGCCGCAAGCCGATTCTCCGGATGCTGTCCCGGTCCCTGTTTTAACCGCCTCTCCTGCCGTTTTGCCGTCTGCTGGGCCGGCCCCTGTTTCAACCGTCTCGCCCGCCGTTTTGCCGTCTGCTGCCCCAGCCCCTGTTTCAGCTTCCCTGCCTGCCGTCTCATCCATTCCTTCAGCAATTTTCGCCGCGCCGCCCGCAGGCTCTCCCGGCCTCTCCACCAGGATCTCCAGCGCGTAATGCTCCAGATCGTTAAAATCGACCAGATTCTTGTCCTTCTTCGCTTCCTGGTACCGCCTCGTAAATTCCTCCGCCAGCTCCAAAAGCTTTAAGACCACGTCCTTCGCCGCCAGAAGATCCGCGGCGGCTTCCGCCTCTGTCTGCGCCCCATAGGACGCCTTCAGGCCGTTTACCGCCTTCTTGATCCGGTTCCGGCACTCGCCGGCCAGCTCCTTTTTCACCGGATCGACGTCTCCGCTGCGGACCGCCTTAAGCCGCCCGAACGCCGCGCTCCGAAGTCTTTCGCAGAGAACGTCATAGGTTTCCGCTCCCGCCAGACCGTCAAGCATCCGAAGCTCCTCCGCAAACGTCGGCAGATAGATTTCCGGGCCACCCGGCTCCCGGCAAAGCTCCATGGCTTCCTCATACTGTTCCGTCATCTCACCAAGCTGCCGCCTGACATCCTCCATCAGGAAACGCATCCAGGCGGTATCTTCCAGACTTCCGGTCTGCTCCGTTTCCGCACGGCACCGGCCGATCCACTGCTCCGGAAACGGATTGCTCTGGGCGAAGGTATACACCTGCATGATATAGTCCTCGATCCCGCTGTCCGATTTGCCGGAGGCGTATGTATCGACAAACCGTTCAAATACCGGATCCCCCGCGGCGTAATATTCCTCCAGCATGCTCTGCATCACATCGGCGCGCAGAAGCTTAAGCTCCCCCTCGTCGCCGATCCGGAACGCCGGGTCAATGTCCAGCAGATTGAAATGATCCCGGATCAGGCTCAGGCAGAAGCTGTCGATGGTCGTGATCTGCGCGTAGGGAACCAGAGCCGCCTGCGCCTGCAGATGCTCGTTATCCGGCTGCTCCGAAAGCTTCCGCTCGACCGCCTGCGCGATCCGCTCCCGCATCTCCGCCGCGGCCGCATTGGTAAATGTCATCACCAGCAGCCGGTCGATGTCCAGCGGCCTGGGGCCCTCGCTGATCAGGCGGATGATCCGCTCCACCAGCACCGCGGTCTTGCCGCTTCCGGCCGCCGCGGAGACCAGCAGATTGCAGCCTCTTGTCTCAATAACCTGCTTCTGTTTCTCCGTCCACTGCATCCGCCGCGCCTCCTTTCCGCGTATTTTCCATTGCTTCGCTACCCGACGGCCCATTTTTCCGCGTATCCTGCTCCGCTTCGCCGCCCGACGGCCCATTTCCGCCGCAGGCCTCCTCCATTTTCTCCCACACCTGCTGCGCGTCTACCGGCGCGAATCTCCGGTACCGGTACCCGGCGATCCGGGTGTCAAAGCCGCAGACTCCATGATACGGGCAGTAATCACAGGCCGTATGCCCGCCGTCCTTCTGCGGCTCCGCCCCGATCCGCCCGCTTAAGATCTCCCGGCCGTCCTTCTCTAGCTGCCCGCGCACATAGCGCCGCAGCACCTCGAATCGCCTGCTTCCCGCCACCGACGACTGGCTCTCCCGGATCAGACCATCCTTCATCGCCACCGGGATCACGTCGGATTTCTCCCGGATCTGTCTGTCCAGATGACGGATGGCCTCCAGATCGCTGTTGACCAGCCCGTTCATCCGCAGCTGCTTTAAGATCTCGTCTTCCACATTCTCCGGCGTCTGTCCCGCATCCCTCTCGATCAGCGGGTCCTTGATATTGTAATAGAAAATACCCGCGGGCACCACGTTCTTCCCCGGATGGCTGCGCTCCGTCAGTTCCATTACGGCGTCCATATAGACCACCAGCTGCAGCTGCAGGCCGTAATACACCGCCGCCAGATCGAACTGAGTCCCGCCCGATTTGTAGTCAATGATCTTCACATATACCCGCTGCCCGTCCTCGCACAGATCCAGCCGGTCGATGCGTCCCCGAAGATGCAGCGCCTCCTCGTCCGAAAGGCGGATCTTCATGGCCTTCAGATCGTCGATGGCGGAAAATGACACCTCGTATCCCGCCGGTTCGAAGTCCCCCTTCCGAAGCTGCTCCGTAAGCGCCCAGATCGTCCGCTCCGTCATCTTCCCGATCCGGTCCGCCAGATACCGGTTGCGGGCGGAATCCAGGAAGATCGAACTGCCGTATTCCGACGTCACCTTCGCGACGCATTCCCGCACCAGCGCCTTCCTCTGCTCCTCATCCATCCGGACCGCCTTGATCCCGCGCGCGTCCATTTCCTTAAAGCAGAGGTCGATGGAGCTGTGGAACAGATTGCCCATATCCACCGCGGCGATCCGGTACTCCTGCCTCTCCATAAGCTCCAGCCCGTAATTCAGGAAATGGGCGTAAGCGCAGGCCGCATACTGCTCCAGCCTCGTAACGCTGCCCTGCATCACCTGTCCGTACAGAGCCCGGGCCGCCGCCTTGCTGACGCCCCGCTTATCATAGGAATAGAACGCCGCGTCCGTCAGTTTCTCTACCAGCCCGGAATATTCCGGATCCGCGGCGAACCACCGGTACAGCGCGAGGAAACGCGCCCCGGCCGTCATTGTCCTGTCCCGCTCTCCCGCCGCGTACTCCCGCAGCCCGCGGATCAGAAGCTCTTTTCCGGCCGTCCTGGACACGATCTCTCCCGAATCATACTGCGTCTCCCGCACGGCGAGGCGCGGAAACATCCGGCAAAGCTCCCCGATCAGCCCGGACGGTCTGCGGCTCTTTCCGGCCGCGTCCAGCAGGGAATAGGAAAGGATCAGCTTTTCCGACGGCTTCGTCAGCAGCAGATACAGATAATACCGCTGGTTAAAGCTGTCCTCCTTCGACGTAGGCGCCAGCTGGACCCGGAAGCGTTTAAATACCTCCCGGTCCATATCCGTAAGGAGACTCTGCGCATCCTTCCTGGACGGAACCACGCCCTCATTGACGCCGACAAAGAACAGCACACGGATCTGATCCAGCCTGGTTCTTGTGATATCGCCGACCGTCACCCGATCTGCCGTAGCGGGGATCACGCCCACCCGGATCTCCGCAAAGCCGGCGTCCAGAATCTCCGTATATTCCTTCAGGCTCAGCTTCTCATCCCCTAAAAGCCCCGTCAGCCTGTCGAAAAGCTCCGTCACTCTCTCGTAGATCTGCTCATACTCCTTCGCCAACGCGAACTCTCCGTTTTTCTCAAAATCCTTCCGGCAGCGGTCAAGCTTTTCCTCCACGCGGCACGCCGTAAGCCATGCCTTCACCGCCTCGTTCATGCTCCGCACCGTCCGGTCTTCCCGCCGCATGGCTTCCCTGAGCGCGGCCATCGGTTTTAAGATCTCCTGCCGGAAGACGTTCAGCTGATCCAGATTCAGATTCTTCGCACCCCGGTACGTATACTCCCAGGTCTCGCTCCACCGCTTAAAGCCGCGGATCCCCAGCGCCACGCAGTAATTCTCCAGGCGGTCCAGCTCTTCCGTATCGTCCCGCTCTCCCGGCGTCTCTGCCGCCAGGCCCGTCTTCAGATACCGGAACACGCTTTCATAATCAAAATCCCGCCGCACCGCATCCAACCCGGCGCGGATAAACTCCACCATGGCGTTTTCAAGAATACTCTTCTTGCTATCCATGAAAAACGGAATCCCTTCCGCCTGGAAACGGCTGACGATCTCATGCCGGTATCCGGCCAGATCTCCGGTGATCACAGCGATCTCCCGGTACCGGACGCCCTCCCGGCGCACCAGCCCGCAGATCCGCGACGCCACCGCCGCCATCTCGTCCGACGGTCCGGACGCCTGCCAGACCTCCGTCTCCCGCGGCTCCCAGTCCGCCGGGCCGTCGTAACGGTAAAGATGCTTCTCAATATATGCGATGGACGGACTGCGCCGGAATCTGTATAAGATCTCTCCGTCCGTTCCCGCCCCCGGCATTCCCAGCAGCACGTCCTCATCTCTTTCTATCCCATGCTCTGCCGCCAGCTCCGTAAGCTTTGCGATCATTTCCTTTCCCATGTAGAACAGATTCTGGTATCTCCCGCGCCGATACGGACCGGCCGCCGGATCCATGCCGACCGTCACGATCACCTGCCGCGCGTGGATCATCATCAATTCAAGGAGCCGGTACTGCACCGGCGTAAATCCCGTGTAACCGTCCAGCGTGATCACGCTGCGCTGAATCAGCCCCGACTCCGGAAGCACGCGGCAGAGTACGTCCAGAATCTCCTCCGCCGTAATGAACCGGCGGTCGATCTCCCTCTGAAAGGCCCGGAACATCACCGCCAGATCCCCGCATTTTGCCCTGAGAAGCGCGCTCTCCGCCCGCTCCGCCACCTCCTCCAGCTCCTCCGGCCGGATCCCGTACTGATACAATTCCGACAGCATGGATTTCAGCTGATTGATAAAGCCGGTCTGGTTCAGATGTCCTCCGTAAAGCTGCAGATTCTTCCTCTGTTCCGCCGCCGCCTTCCGAAGCACCATGGATTTGCCCATGTCGTCCAGCACCGCCGGGTGCTCCACCGCCAGCTCCTCAAACACCCGGTACGCCAGCCGGTTGAAGCTGACAACGTCGATGTTCATGGTTCCGTGATCCGGATGCATGGTTACAATCTGCTTCTGCGTCTGCATTGTAAACTGCTCCGGAACGATGGCAATAAAAGAAGACCGGGGTTCGCGCATGGACCTCCCGATCAGATCCTGATATAATCTGTGCGTCTTGCCGGAGCCGGAGCTGCCGATTATGAACTGAAGCGACATAGGACCTCCCTGATTTTCGTCCGCCGCAAACGCGCCGCGGACCGGATTTCTTATATTATACATCAGTTGACGCCGCGCCGCCATTCCTTTTTCATTCTTTTGCCTCCCGGCATATTTTCCGAAGCGCCGTAATACATTGTAGCAAATCCATTTCCCGGAGGTCTGCCATGAGCTCCAAAACCAAAATTGTCGTACTGAAAATGAAGGAGATCGTCTACACCGCTATCTTTATCGGGTTTGCAATACTGCTCGTCACTCTGCTCATGATCATGTTCCGGCCCAAACACGAAGAGACCGTCTCCTCCTCCTCCGCCACGTTCGTCCCCGGCGTCTATACCGCGTCCCTGACCGTGGGGAATCAGAATGTAAACGTCGAGGTGGCCGTGGACGCGGAGCGGATCAATTCCATCTCCTTCGTCTCTCTGGATGAGTCCGTCGCCACTATGTACCCGCTGATGCAGCCGGTCATGAACGATCTGGCGGAGCAGATCCTGCGCAGCCAGTCCCTGGAGGATCTCTCCTACTCCATGGAGACCCGGTATACCTCCCAGGCGGTGCTCGGCGCCATCGGAACGGCGGTGGAGAAAGCGCGGGTGAATTGATCCCTCCCGGCCGCGTCTGCCTAATGCCGTCCGCCCGCATCTGCATTTTTTTGAAAAAAGTGTTGACAGATGCATGAAAGTGGGTTATAATCCCTATTGTTCTTGCAGAAGTGGCGGAATTGGCAGACGCGCACGGTTCAGGTCCGTGTGGTAGCAATACCTTGTGGGTTCGACTCCCATCTTCTGCATGAAAAAGAAAAGGTCCCAATAACGGGACTTTTTCTTTTTTGTGCTGCATTTCGTATTTTATTTTTCCGTGCTGCATAACACATATTGTCTTATGCTGCTCTTCTTGCCGGACACATAAATACGCGCATGGTGCCGGCATGCCGGACATATCGCCATTGTAAATAAGCGGTTTTACTGCTCAGAACACATATATTCTTCCGCGGCTTTCTCAGTCAAATGATATTGCTCCATAATCCCGCTTTTTATCTCACAGTCATCAATTTTCATATTCCGAAGAATGCTGACCGTTCCGCGAATCCCCTGTCCGAATCCCTGGCTTTTGGCTTCTTCTTTCCGTATCACCGGCTCCATAAGCTCCAGCAACGCTCCGCTAATCTCTTCTCCTCCTTCCAGCAGCTCCGCCGTCTTTTCATTGGCTCGGATGATGACATCCAGCACCGAATCCGCAAGTTTCCCGTCACATTTTCCAGCTTCTATTACACTACATTCATGCTCCCCAACGCAATGATTTTTTGCGCCAGTCCAACCTTCGAATTACGCGGTAAAAGAATCATAAACGAAAGCAGAGGGTATCCTCGAATCATTTCAGGAATACCCTCTCATTTCATCTTTTACAGCTTCCGAATCGCCGCGCTCTGCGCAAAATCTTTACTGCACTCGGGCACCGTTGCTCCCTGTACAAAATCTTCGCCGCACTCAGATGCCGCCGCGATCTGCACAAGATCTTTACTGCACCCAGACGCCATTGCGACCTACATAGTATTCACCGATCATCGTGTCTGTCATCATGGCTCCACATGTTCCATCAGACTGCTCGTTGAAATAATACCATTGTCCATCGATCTGCTGCCATCCAGTCAGCATCCTGCCCTTGAAGCCATCGGACACCGGATTCAGGTAATATCTGTGTCCATCGACTGTGAGCCAGCCGCTGGCCATGATCTGACGATTGTCAAAATAGTACCAGTCTTTGACGCCGTTATACTCCAGATAGCGCCAGCCGCTGTCCGTAAGCGAACCTTCCGTACCCTCGGCCGTGGTATTGAAATAATACCACTCGCCGTCGATGAAGCGCCAGCCGACAGCCATCGCGCCCTGCGTGCCGTCTGATACCGGATTCAGATAATATCTCCGTCCGTCAGCATCCGTGAACCATCCTGTCATCATGTAGCCGTCAGCGCCGAAATAGTACCAGTTAGTAAGGCCGTTATAAGTCAGCTGCTGCCAGGTGCTGGCCGCCCAGGAACCGTCGTCAAGCTGATGACGCCAGCCGTTCGCGTCCTGTGTCCAGTTACTGTTCGGGACTGTCACGGACTGCGAAGTACTGATGCTGCCGGAACTTCCTGAACTGCCGGAACTACTGCCTCCAGAGGCAGATGACATACGGAAGTTCTGGGAAGTCTCTTTCATCTCCTGCGTTGTCTGCGTACCTTTACCGGCACTTACGGTCCCCACTGCACCTTTCTTTCTGAACTCGGCCGCGATCGTATTCACGCTACCGTCCCTCTTGGCTTTACTGCTAAATGTCTGGCTCTTGATCGTAATTCTGGTGCTGCCGCTTTCCGCCGTATAATCTACGCCTTCTACCAGTTCTTCACCATTTAAGAATACCTTATGATCAAACTCATCCATTACGCCGGTAGAAACAAACAGCTGATCACTGGACTCAGCCAGATAGAAATCATAATTTCCCATGTCCTGACCGATATGCTCCTGCAGCTCATAGCCTTCATCCGTTGCGCCATAAACATTCTCATTGGTATTGTCCAGAACCGTCAGCTTCAGTTCCGTATAGGAAGGTACAAATTCTACCCGGCTATAGTCGGCTTTGACCGTAAATGTATAATCGCCGGTCTCCTTCGGCACACCGTAGATTTCACCCGAATGCGGCCGGAGCTCGATACCTTCCGGAAGCTCTCCGTCCTCAATACTAAATGTAACTTCATTATCATCCAGCATATTGTTGGTAGCTACCACATTCGAGAACGGTACATAGCGGACAGCGTTGCTTAATGTGGCCGTAACGATTTTCGGGTTGCTGGCATAACCGGTGAGTTCGATTTCATAAGGCTCCTGACCATCTGCCGAAATCGTTAATGTACCGGAAATCTCGCCTTCTCCATTCGGAACCAGGCGAACCTTGGCTAAATTCCGAAGTTCACCGTCATTGCGGCCAGAATAAATATTCTCTTCGAAACCCTTCAGCGTACTATGCGCCTCTCCATTCACTGTCCAATAATCATCCAGAGCCACATTCTGAGCATCATCCGAAAGTTCCACCTTCAGTCCCGTCAGATCGGTATCCCCGACATTCGCGATCAGAATATCATGCCTGTTCTCAAAATACTCGGTCAGGAAGATGGTTCTCTTTGTTCTGCCTTCCTCCATCAGATCAGAAGGATAGTTTACAAATAACTTCGGCCCGTCCTCTTTCTTCACAAACTGAACATAATAATTCCTCTGATGACTGTCGCCTACATAGACTGTGTACTGAACCGGTCCGTTGGAGAAATCCTGTACTGTCTCGCCCGATTTCAGAACTTCCTGCGTTTTTGTATTGACTACCTTCACTTCATAGCCGGAATCAGAATTTGTCCAAAACGTTGGTTTGATCTGGCTTAAATCCACAGTTTTATCATTGACAAAAACCGTTTGGTATTTATAGCCGTACAGGGTATCCAGTGTTCTGTCTCTATCATTTTCTACGCAATACGTCCGATAAGACTCTTCGCAGCCATTGATACGAAACCAGGGGTCAGTGCTATTTACGAGAGGATCGTCGCTATACGCAACCGCAGAAGAAGATATGTTAAGCAACTCTATTTCATATCGATATACTGTACCATCCTTATATATCAACGTGAAATATCTCCAACGACGATTATTTTCATCGCTGAAACTTATCTTATATCCGTATGGCGCCGCAGCATTTTCATCCGCGAATACCTGCGCTGTTATATCTTCGCCTCTTTGCGCCGCTGCCTCCGTAGAATAGTTACCCGCTACGACTTTACTCACCTTATCCTTCAGCGAACTGTCCAGTACATAATAATAGTCTTCTTTATCCGTATGTCCGTTCACCATACTATAATCAACATATCCTATCGAATTATAGTAGTTCAGCGTCATAGCATTCTTTTCCGCCGATAACATTATCTGACGGTATGCATATAATTCACCTTCATCCTGATATGGATTATCACGCGAAATTTTCTCCATATCGCCATCTTTATAGGAGTAAATCGCTCCCGCAGGCAATCTATGATTGGCTGCGGATGGAGCGACGATAAACTGCAGTCCCTCATAAGCTATTACAGATTCCGAACCATCATCCAGCGTGAGGAAATAGACCATACAGTACAGATCCGCCGACGTCGGTTTCGCGCCTTCTTCCGGTTGGGTAAATGTACCTTTTACTTCAGAAAGAGCTTTCTCCGCTTCCAGCGTCTTCGCTTCCCCGCGATAATAACTGAGCACATCATCCATCTTATACAGTGCCGAACGAATCATGTTTCCGGAACTGTTGACCTCTGATTCCGGAACAAAAACATATTCTTTACCTGCAGAGTAAGATGCTTCCGGAATATAATAATACACAGAAGTAGAGGGAATATCTACATTTTCCACTCCATCCAGTTTTATCTCCTCGGTGCGCTCCGCAGCGATTAGCCCCGTCTTATCCGCATCGCCATATACTGTATAGCTGTTATCCACATAAAATTCGTTCTCCAGTACAACGTTGATCCGGTACCTGACAGCCTCATAATCCAACTGTTCACCGCTGCCAATCATGATTTCCAGTGTATAATATGTATAGAGATTTCTTCTAATTACAGACAGATCTACCGTCTCATCATCCGTCATCTCAATATACTCGTCCGAAAGATGATATCGCGTCGATTCCTCTTCACTGGACGGATCACTGTTCGAATACAGATTCACCATAATCTTCTTGCCTGTATAATCGACCTCTATCGGTGTCCTGTCATAAGAATCACTCACTAAATGACTCAGAATATAACTGATCTTCACAGCCTTCAGTTCTTCATCCGACATTTGACTCAGAAACAGATACGCCCTCTCTTCATGCACCGGCAGCAATGACGTCACCGCCGGTATCTGCGACGGATCGATTGCGTTCGACCCGGTCGCTTCTGGTATGCTGTTCATTTCTTCGTCCGTATTTCCCCTGCTGTCTTCTCCCGGTTCACCGGTTTCTCCGTCGATTGTCTCGCCGATAAGCGTACCGATCTGCCCGCTGCCGTCTGTCTCCGCTCTGGCCGTCATCTCCGGATTCAGGCAGGAGACCAGTACCATCGCCATAACCAGCAGAAGCGACAGCTTTCTTCTCACACTCCTCATTACTCTTTTCCTCCTGTTTATTAGTTTGGACTGTTATGCAGTCCGGTTATATTATATCTCTGTTAATTCTATTAGACAAGTAATAATTCTATTAGAATTAATGGAATTATTAACTGATTTATTAAAACCCGAATAAACTCTTGCAAATATATTCTGCACCGACAGGAAAAGGCCCTGCGGACAAACGCCCGCAGGGCCGGATCCCAATCATCCTCTGTTTTTCTCACTGTTTACTGCACAGACTGCATATATTCCTCCGCATCTTCCTCGGACAAATGATATTGCCCGATAATCCTGCGTTTTATCTCCTGGTCATCAATCCCCATATCCCGAAAAATGCTGACCGTTCCACGAATACCCTGACTGATTCCCTGACTCCTCGCCTTATCCACTTCTCTCTGTATCACCGGCTCCATAAGTTCCAGTAACGCTCCGCTCATTTCTTCTCCTCCTTCCAGCAGCAGCTCCACCGCCTTTTTGTTGGCTCGGACGCTGACATCCAACACCGAATCCACAAGTTCCCTGTCATATTTCCCGCTGAGTCTCACCGCGTACTCAAACAGCCTCTTCATATCCTGCGGCGCTGTCCGCCTTGATAACGCCCTCAGCCAGATATGACCTTCGGAATCCAGTTCTTCCGTCACGATGATCTGCGTCGGAAACAATACATTCCCTTCCACATAGTAAATCCCCGGATCCGGATTGCTCACCGAATACCCGCCGTGCTCCTCAAAATACCGAAACAGCCCTTCCGGCCGGCGCTCCCTCACCAGAGATACCGTCACATCGTCCGCCCGGACAGCATCCACGCTCTTTCCGTACGCTTTGTACAGACATGCATAACCGCTCACCTTGTAGAACGTATCGATATCCAGGCTGTCGTTCGGAGACTTATACTCCAATATATTATGTCCCCGGAATATCCGTCCTACTTCATTGTCAATGTGTACGTCACTGCTTTTCTTAATCACCAGCAGATCAATCTCCAGCGGCTTCGCATTCAGATTATATTCCTTCTCATACTGCAGGCCGGTGCGGTACTCCCGTAGTTCCAGCTCCAGCGCTGCCACGAAACCCGGATGCCATTGTACTTTCCTGTCGCCCATAAAATCCCCCCTTGCAGCAGTCAGCATATGTCTCCGTCATCTCTGCTTCTATTATACTGCACGCAGGCTCCCTAATGCAATGATTTTTTGCGCCTATGTAAAAGCCCATTAAAAAATCCGGGTAAAATCTGGTGAAAGAGGGCGTAATACAGAACATCCCATTGGCTCTTTTCTGCATACGGATATAATACGATATAATACGGACAGCGTGTTACTGGCGCTCTGTTCGCATGGAAATACAGAAGGCGCCACTGGTACGCTTTCTGCATACTGACATAACGAAACAGGCCGGACATCATCTTTCATGACTATCCGGCCTGTCGTCTATTTTCCCCGAATTTTCACCGGCAGATCCGTCTGCTCCTGTCTCCCAAAACCTTCATCTCGCAGGTCAACCCGCTTCCACCGCCCCAATCCTTCGTCTCGCAGGTCACCCCGCTCCTTCTGCCTATTCTCTCCAGATCCCGTTCCGGTTCACGTAATACTCCCCGATCCATGTATTCGTCTGCAGCGAACCTCTGGTGCCATCCGATTCTTCCTTGAAATAGTACCAGTCTCCGTCAATCTGCTGCCATCCGGTGACCATATGCCCCTTTGAGCCATCCGACACAGGGCTCAAATAGTAACGGCTGCCGTCCGTATCCGTAAACCACCCCGTCGCCATATAGCCGTTCTCGTCAAAATAGTACCACTCCACTGCGCCTCCGTACGGCAGGTAGCACCACCGTCCGGCAGGCCATGTTCCATCCGGCAGACGATACCACCAGCCGGTCTCATTCTCCACCCAGAACGTGTCGCTGTACAGGGACATATCACCGTTATAAATGAGCGGCGGATTCTTCGTCGGGATACTGCTTCCGGAGGAAGAGCTTCCGCTGCTGGAGCCGCTGCTGGAACCGCCTCCGCCAGTGTTGCCGCCGCTGCTTCCGACATTCATCCGGAAGTTCTGGGCGGTGCGCTTTAATGTTCCAACTGTTTCCGCGCTCCCCGCACTGCCGGAACCGCTGCCGCCGGAACCGGATGTTCCTCCGCTGCTCTGCCTCGTACGGAACTCGGCCGCGATCGTGTTATTGCCGTTCAGATTCGCCTTCGTGCGGAAGGTCTGCGCCCGAACCGTGATCCTGGTGCTGCCGCTTTCCGCCGTATATTCCACGTCGCGTATCAGCCTCTGGCCGTTCAGCCACACATCCACAAACTCCGCGAATTCGCCGGACGAGACAAACAGCTGGTCGCTGATCTCGGACAGGAGGTAGTCATGGGAGCCCGCAACTGTCTCGGTACCGATATAGGTCTCCACTTCATACCCCTCATCCGAAGCGTTGAATACCGCATTGTTCGTATTGTCCTGCACGATCAGCGTGAAGTCCCTGACCGAATCCTCCTGTCCCTCCTGGCTGTAGGACGCTGTTACCGTAAATGGAAATTCTCCGGTTACAAGCGGCGTACCGTATATTTCTCCCGTCGTCTCGCGCAGGGTCAGTCCGTCCGGAAGCTCCCCGTCCGTGATGCGGAAAGTAACCTCGTTCGTCTCATCCATATTGTTTGTCGCAATCATGTAGGAATACGGCACATACTTTACAGCGGGATCCAATTCATCTGTCTCGATATCAGAAGCCCCGCAGTAGCCGGTCAGCCTGATATATACCGGATCCTGTCCGTCGGCGGTAATTGTCAGTGTTCCGGAAACCGGCCCATCCAGCCACTCCCCACTCCCACCGCCAGCATAAGCCGGAATCAGGCGTATCTTTGCCAGACTGGTCATCTTCCCCTCCGCGTTCAGGTCGAACGCCGGAAGCGTGTCATTGTCGGCTCCGCCTACCGTCCAGTAGCTGTCGAGCGCTACATTTTGGGCATCCGCGGACAGTTCCGCCTTCAGACCGGTCAGCGGCGCGTCGCCCACATTGGCGATCAGGATATCATGTGCTGCAGGACCTTCCATAACATTCAGATACACCTCACGCATATTCTCCCCGTCCGGAGAATCGTTCACAGGCCCGTTGACATAGAGCTTCGCTCCCTGCTCCTTCTTCACGAAATCGACCACATAGTTCTTGACCTGATCTCCAATGTGCGCGGTATACAGAACCGGCCCGCCGCTGAAATCCACCCGGCTTTTTCCCGATATCTGCAGCGAACCTGCATTGACCTGTACGGAACCGGCGGTTTCAAAAATCGGGCAGACGGAAGTCATATCGACGCCCGTATCGTTAATGAATACCGTCTGATAATCTCCGCTCAGGGAATCAAAAACCATCTCCGGTGAGTTTTCAACCACATAGGTCTTGCCCCCATACCCGGCCGCGCCGGTCATCTTCATCCACAGATCGGCTCTGGGAGGTTCTGCTTCACCAGCATCTTCACTCGCAACCCTGTATGTAATAAGATAATCCACAGATGTTCCGTCATCGAAAAAAACCTGCAGATAACTGAAACTATTGCCAACTCCATTATATATCGTTTTTCCCAAGTCCAGTCCATATGGACAGACCGTTCCGTCAGGAAGCGTAAAGCTCTTTCCTTCCTTATATCCGGTTCCACTAAGGGAGAAGTTTCTTCCAACCATAACCCCCTCAATATGTTCATTCGTCAGGCCAAAAAGAAATGTACCTGTTTCCGTGCGATAATCCCGGTTAAGCAGCAGCGTTATCCGTTTGTACCCTCTCCCGTCAAGAGATTCGCCAAGTTCGCCATCTATCTCCACGCTCCATTCATCATACTCCGCGACATTCCCCCAACTATTTTCCTCAGTACCTTTGACAATGTCCGTCAGTTCCCCGTTATCATAAAGATATATCTTTGCGCCTATATCCGCACGCGCCCTTTCTTCGGGGCAGACCACGAAACGAATTTCCTGAACCCCCAGCATTTTACCTGTTTGCTTCTCAGTATACACTACAAAGAAATGATTATCCGCGTTCAGGCTTTCTTCCAACGTATACCGTCCAGGATGCCCTGACTGGCTCACATTCTCCTCGCCAAGCATCTGCGAAGTCAGAGAATTCTGAGGAACCAAAGGGTTAAGCTCATCTACAGGATTCACTTCAAGTCCAGAATAAATATTTACTTCAATCTCCGGATATCCGTCCGGCTTTTCGGATTCGTATCTGGAAGCTATGTAGGACTCAAGACCGAAATAATAAGTCTTTCCTTCCTCATAATTTTCGGGCACAAAAAACACCGTACTGCCGCCTATTTCCGACTTCCTCGACAGTATCTCTTTTGCCTTGACACGCTCACGTTGTCCTTCTGCGTTTTCACCGTAAAGCAGATACTCTATCTGTTCATTCACAATGGAACTATATACTTTCACATGATACCATGTTGCGGACGCGTCCAGCTGTGTGCCTTTTCCCACGATCAGCTCTAACGTGAGCACATCGGTATCGCCGCTCCACATGTCGCTTAAATCAACGCTGCCGCCTTTATCCAGAAGCTGGAACCCACCAATCCGATTCAGGTACTCCGGCGTTATTCCAGTCGCAGAATTAAAATCGTCAATACTCTCGTAATAATCCTCAAACGTCAGCCCCGGCGTCATTCCCATCAGAATCTTCGCATCGTCCGGCACCTGGATACTGCTGCCGTCCGCCCGCTTTAAGCGCGATAAAATATCCGTCACGGAAATATTTGTTAATCCGTCATAAGAATAATCCTGCAGGAACAGATACGCGTTCTCCTCCTTATGCGGCGGCAGCAGCGACATCAGTGCCGGGATCTGGGAATTATCCACTTCATCTTCCGGCTTAAGCGCATTCGAGCCGGATGCCGCCGGTACACTCTCCCCGGTCCCCTGCCCGTTCTTTTCTTCCGCGCCGCCAGCCTGCTCTGTCTCCGAATCCGGCTGCATTACTTCTTTCGGCGCAGTCGTCCCCTGTTCCTCCGCCAGCGCCGTCATCCCCGGTGCGAAACAACTCAGTGCCGTGAGTGTAAGCGCCAGAATCATTGCCGCTTGTCTCTTCAATTTTCTCATTCTCACCGTCTCCTTTAATCTTTCTTTTCACGAGCCATCTCGATCAGCTCGCTGATATCATAAATGCGGGATTCCCGCACATGACCGGTTGGATAGTCAAAATACAGCTTTCCGTCATACACATCGCAAAGATACGGAAGCTCCGCCAGTACCTCGCACTGCCCGTTCAGCAGCTGCCCGTAAAAATATCCGTCCGCCGTCGTATACTGCGTCACGATATAATCCCCGGTCTGCGTCACGTACGTCAGATACGCGTCCTTTTCCAGCTCCCGCACCAGCCGTCCGCTCTCCCTGTCATAGGCCGCCGGGGTCCCGTGAAGCGGCGAGGTGATCCGAAGACTGTCCGTAAAAAATTCCTCATACATATCCGGATCCGGCGCGTCGCCGCTCTGCTCTGCCAGAAGCGCGCCGTCCGTGGCGCTGTAGGAGCGGATAAGTCCGTCATTATAGATCACTTCCAGCCGCGAGCCGTCCGCATCCCGCCGGTACTGCTGGTCATAGACCTGCTCCGCATCCGGAATATCTACTTCTGCTATCAAGTCGCCATCCATCCCGTACAGCCGAAACTGATCGTAGGCGAACAGCATCACCGTCTTCCCGTCCGCGCTCATCCGGGCTTCGTCGTGCACATACGATGAATCATAGGAAAATACCTCCGCTTCCGGATATCCAATGTATTTCATTACCCGCACCAATGGAGAATCCATGCTTCCGACTAACGCCACACCTTCCGCCAGCTGGACGAAATCGCCGCCGTACTCCTTCGTGTGAGTAGACATCTGATTCGCATAACTGTCGTAGAACATAAACTTATCCTCAGACGCGATCAGCGTATGCTCTCCGCCCCTCGCAAACCGCAGGATATCGTCCGGCGTCGTCACCAGAGGCTCCTGCTCGCCCGTCACCGGATCGATCTTCACCAACAGATTTTCTGTCTGCACATAAATACCGGTCTCGTCGGTCTCCACGCCAAACGCCTGATCCGATTCAAAACCGCCGGTCTCCATCATATTTGCCGTATCGATCACGCTGAAAATCGAATCCCCCGGCCGCGTAGCAGAGAAAGCAAAATACTCCTGATAGAAGCCCCCTTCAAAATGCGCATAGCCGGATCCCGGATCAAAAAGAATGATATCGTCATCCGGATTCTCCAAATCAAATACCTGCAGGGAGCCGTCCGCGAAGCTGACGCCCAGAAGCGAACCATCTTCATTCAGCGCAAGAAGATTATCCCGCGGATTGGCGAAAATATCATTTACTGTAACGCTCTGGCTTCGCCCGCCGAAATCGACCGTCTTAACCAGTTTTCCATCTGCGGCATCATAAAGCGCCGCCGTCTGTTCGTCGCGGTACACGGCCGCCGCTCTCTTCCCGTCGCCGGATACGGCGATGGACGTCGCCGCCCCTCCGGTCCAGAGAATTTTATCGCCCGCTATATCATAAGCCGTGATCCCATCCGCTCCCGCTAGCAGAAATGTATCTGCGTCCAGATAATGCACCTCGGCAAGCGCAGATTCCGCCGCGAGCAAAGTCTTAAGCACCTGCGCCGTCTCCGTATCGATCACCGCCGCCTCGTAGGCGTAGATACACACCGCCGTTTTCCCGTCCGGCGATATTTCCATCGTAAGCGGAGCCGACGGCAGATTCACCGCTCCCTGCGTCTTATAGCCGTCGTAGAGATCATAAACCGCCAGCGCATCCGTCAGCGCGTTCTGCGCCGCCGCGGTATAGGGCGGCTCCAGAATACTGCCCGTCCGTTCCGGCAGCGCCTGCAGGGCGTAGTCGATCGCAAGCGCCGAGTCACCGGTTTCAAGAGCATTGCGGGAATATTCAGCGAGCTTTAACCAGTTCTCGGTGGTCTGCATACGCTTGAGGCCGATGAAGGATGATGCCGCTCCGCCGGCAAACAACAAAGCAAACGCCGCCCCCGCAACACGGTTCCGGCGCTTCAGCCGCTTCATGCGCGGATCGTTCTCCCACAGATGCGTGAAATCGTAGAGCATCTCCGAAGCCGTCTGATAACGCAGATCCGGATTGGGATTCATAGCCTTCATGATGATCTTCACAACCGGAAGGCTAAACTCCTTATCAGAAAGCGGTTCTACTTCCCTTGCGTTTCTGGCCGGCCGCCGGCCGCTTAAAAGATGATAAAGCGTAGCGCCGGTACTGTAGATATCAGAACGGACATCAGGAACTACGATCTTTTTCCCCGAAAAGGAAGATTTGCTACTTGTTCCGGACATTTTCGACGCATAAACGACAGCTGCCTGAGGATCCAGTACTCTCGACATGGTAACTGTGGCGTCATTATCTGCCAAAACAGTTTCTGCAGCCTCATCGCCCGCTCCCTGTTTTATAAGCGTAACGGTTTCGTCAACTGCTCCGATCACGGGCTCCGTTCTGGATTCTGTTTCTCCGTCTGTGGAAAAGTCGAGTCCGTAATGCTCCGGCGACGCATAGCCGGCACTGCAGCCTATTATATTCTCCTCACCTAGAGCGAGAGTAATATTAAAATCAATTAAGCAGATATCGTTATTCGGCCGGCGCATCAGATTAGCCGGCTTGATATCGCTGTGGACATAACCTCTTGGAGGATCGCCGTGCGTCGGACTGTGCAGATATTCGAGGGCCTCCAGCAGCTGAACAGCCCAGCTGATCACCTGCGGCTGAGAAAACCTTTCTCCCCGCCGCAGCGGCCTGTCCAGACTTTCTCCATCAATATAATCCATAACCGTATATACGGTTCCTTCTTCGACAAAATAGTCGTATACAGTCGGAATATACGGATGTTTTAGCTCCTTTAAAACATCGACTTCCCTTCGCAGGAATTCTTCGCGAGTCGTTATCTTCCGTTTATCAGCTTTCAGAACTACTTTTTTGTTAAGACGCAGATGCTCGGCCAAATAGACATTTCCGCCTCCGCCGGAACCCAGCTTCTCCAGCATTTCGTAAGTCGATGCAACAATCTTAGCCATGGTTTTTCTTCCTTCTCTTCCGCAGGCTTGTCCCGTATTCATGATCAAGCCGCGACTCCAGCCGCAGGAACTGAATCTTCGAAATCAGAAGATACAGAACCGCTGCAGCCATCGTGACGCCCGCTAAAACCGCGCCTCCATAACACAATAGTTCATCTGTCAGCCATTCCATAATCATCCCTCACATTTTCTGTATGATCATCCATATCAGAGCCGCCACAGCGCCTGCGCTGATGCAGCAGCCATAACTGAAATACGCCGACTTCTCCTGCGGCTGGTACATGGAAAACGTTCTGGTCAAAACCATATTGGCCAGATAATTCCATAGGGACCGCAACGCCCTTCGTCCATCTTTTCTGACAAGCATTAAGAGGAAAGCCGTTACCCCTCCGAAAAGCACTGAAAGCACCATGACATACAGTCCGAAATGCCACCCCCCAACTGCTCCTATAGCCATATAAAGCTTTACATCCCCGGCTTTTAATGCTCCGACTAAATAAAGCGGGAAAAAAGCAAAGCCCAGAAGCAATCCGCCGGCCCATGATGCCACTCCCCCCAGGCCTCCGAGCAGGAGATTGATCAGTAAACCAGCCGACATAGCGTGAAGCGTAATCTCATTAGGAATCTTCTGGCTTGTAATATCCGTATATCCTCCCATACAGGCAATGATCACCGCCGCAACCGGAGGCAGCCAATTTCTAACCATTTCCCACATTGCCGGTTTCTCCTTCCATAGATGGACTTCTCCATTCAGATTTCTCCCACTTCAGTTATTACCACGGTCACATTATCAGACGCTGTTCCCGGCGGAATGCTCTGTCTTAGGCAGGCCACTTTTTCCTGACAATCCATTGTCCGGTCCCACAGAACCTGCGCTATTCGTTCCCTGCTTACGCAGTTATACAGTCCATCGCTGCAAAGAAGGAAACAATCTCCTAACGCCAGCCGGCCGGCAGCAGAATGAGTCTCCGGTATTTCAAACATTCCAAGGCACATAGTCAGAACATTCTTTCTCTCTGAGCGAAGCGCTTCTTCTTCCGATATTTTCTTCTCGCGAACCATTTTTGCCACCAGCGATTGGTCTTCTGTCAACTGACGGAATTCCGTTCCTCTCGCAAGATAGATTCGACTGTCTCCCAGACTCTTAACGAAATATTCGCTGCCGTACATAAACAGAACGACCACCGTTGAACCTGCCCTGCACTGCATCTGATTATTAAACCGGCGTATCTCTTGATTGATATCCCATATTTCCTGACCTAAAAGCTCATCCAGATCTTCCCGGCTGTCTCTCCCGGCCTGTACCATTTGCGAAAAATCTTCCTGCCACCATTCAGCAAATCGAGAAGTAATGCACTGACTAACCTGGGCGCCAAAGGAGAGTCCCCCCATACCGTCGGCCAGTACAAACAGTGCGGCAGGAGTACCCCCGATACTACCGGACACGCACAGGCAGCTGTCCTGATTCTCTTTTCTTACATCTCCCCTGTCTGTAGACGCTCCATACACATAGCTCCACATACGCGCTCCTTTTTATGAAGAACACCTGAGAGTAAACTCACTGTCTGCCAATCTGATCCTATCATTATCATGGAGCGGATACGGTATGTTGCTGCTGATACGTTCCCCGCTATTGATATAAGTTCCGTTCTTCGAATTGATATCTTTTACAAAAAACTGTCCATTTTGTGAGATAAACTCCGCATGAATCTTGCCAACCCTTGGATTGGATATAACAAAATCTACCTGCCCCCGAAGACGGCCAATCAAAACGCTGGGCTTATCAAGCGGGACTCTGGTAACAGTCCCATTTTCATAATATTCAAGATACGCAGTCATTCCCGCATTCTCATCATAAAGCTCTGTTTCAGCCCCCAGCTCTGTATCATTATTATCAGGATATGGATTATTCGCCCGCGGCTGCTGATACTGTTCCTGCGGCATTGGAATCGGGCGCGGCTGCGGCATCTGAACTGGCTGCGGCGACACTGGAGCTGGCTGCGGTTGGGCATTTTCCAGAACTTTTTCTGATACATTCCGCGAAACAGGCTTCGTCTCACGCTGCGGTGCCGGAGCCCGTCTCGCCCCCGTCGGCACAGGCTTCTGTTCCGGAACCTTTTGGGGAACCGTCACATCTTTCTTAGCTGAAGCAGATGGTTTCGCCGCCTTCTTATTCCCTTTTCCTTTCTTCGGCTGCCTGCCATTCACATATGCTTCCCGATAAAGAATGATCTCTGCTACCGCCACAACAATTGCAACAGCCAGAATATTATTCAGAACAATCGCTCCTGTCTCATCTGTAAAGAACCCAAAGGAGACAGCTGCGGCAATAGCCACCATCACCACTGCCTGCGGAAGAAGAAACTTCTTCTTCGCCTTTTCCGGATCAAATCCATCCCCGTTTTCTTCGGCATCCGATGTTTCCTCCGAAGCAGCCTTTTCCTTCCCGCTAAGGCCATGTAGCGCCTTCCGTGTCTCTTTCTCTCCCCGCCGAACCGGCGGTTTCCGTCGATTTTCTGCCGCAGCGGCCGACTCTTCTTCATCAGGAGGCGCCGGCTTCGAATTCTGGGGCTTCAGATCAGGTTCCGGCATTTCTGCTTTTGAAGCGGGAATAAAAGCCGGTTGAGGCGGCAAATTTGGTTTTGAAATCTCTCCCGCATATTGCTTCTCGATTGAAACAGATGCCGGCCCCGGAGTCGAAATGGGCTGTGAACCCAAGTGACGTGTTTTATTTTCAGCGTATCTGTCCACACACGCTTCCAACGCATCCAAGGACAACGGTTCACTGTTGACTGTTTCCAAAAGTGCCTGCACGAAGTTATCCCCGGACATCTCAATTTTTCCCTGCATAATCAGTTCAAGAATCAGATTTTTGATTCCTTTTCCAGTGTTTCCAACCACCGGCAGATATACAAAATACGGTTCGCAGTTGGATGGATTAACATAGATATAATCGGTCTCCATCACGAATCCTTCCGCCGGAAGCTGATATTCCCCGGCATCCCGCGCTGCCGATACTGCCGCTTTTACAACCCGTATGAATTCTTCCCGTTTTAGCTTTCTTCTCCCCAGCACCTGGCTTAAAGGAACTCTGGACGTAATATTGTAATAAACCAATATCTCCCCATTCAGAAGACGTTTCGAAACCGGCAGGATATGGCTGATCTCATTTGACGTAAGCATTTCCATCTGATAATTTACAAGCCCCGCTTCCGGCGTCAGTATTACTGTCAGGTAACTGGATGTGCCGATACTTTCGTATGATGTTTTCACTTGGTCTGTCATACTTTACCTCCATCGTATTTTTCTATAATGTAGTCCTCAAAGGACAATATAGACTGTATGAACCGCCATGGCCGCCGCCAAAAAAGGAACGAACGGAATCTCTGTCTTCATGGTCATTCTTCGGAAGAAAAGCAGCCAGAGTCCGTAGAAAAAGGAAAATATCAGAGCAATCGTCACGATCTGAACTACATATGCCCATCCCGCTGCCATAGCAGTCACACCTAAAAGCTCTGCGTCTCCCATACCCAACCTTCCCTTGGACAGCCATGCAAACGCTATGAGAAAGAAGAAAAGCACGCCTCCGGTAAAAAGCATGGAGAACAACCTTTCCGGATCCATAGTCACTGCTCCCAAAAGCATCTGCGCTGCAAAAAAACACACCAGCACCGTATCAGGAACAATTTTTTTCTTCCAGTCAACGATTGCCAGAAGCAAATAAGACGCTATCATATCCCACAGCCGAAGCATATACGCGCTGTGACCTGAGCAGAGCCATACAACGAAATTGATAATTACACATACGATTGAAACCAGATACAGACTCCCCCGGCTCCATATCCTGTAAAACGGCTTTTCCATTCCCTTCAGTACGTCTGCTGCATACACGATTCGCATACCGGCCAGCAACGGCACGAACACCCAAACAGCCATCATCTCCGCAACCATACTTTCACCTAATCAATTTCCTTTGTAATGATCTTGATCTTCGGATAACGTGCCTGTACTTCCGCCACAGCTTCGTCATAAACGCTCCGGTCCACTGATCGGTCCTCTGTAGACGAGGGAATATAAACGATCAGCACATTTTCTCTGATATCCTCTGCCTTAACCGTCACACCATCGCAGATACTTGTCTTATAATTCACGATATTCTCACATTCACTGCTGATTCTTCCCTTAATCCCGCTCTTGCTCTGGTAACTTTTCATCCTAAGATCGATCGATACGGCAGCCGTGGCCTTGCCGCTCTCACTGTCATAAGCCGAATAAACCGGGAAATTGTCCGGCAGGTTTCTGGTGCCATCCTCTGATTGTATGATTTTTCCACGCTCGGTTGTATTTCGGTTATCCCAGACGCTGTCTTCTTTTTCCGCTTTGCCTCCTCCGCTGTGACGCTGAAATACCGTTTCTCCGTTCATCCCGCGGACATACGCGCGATTCATCAGATTCAAACTGGGCATGATGTTAATAGGAAAAATCGGCTCGATCGTATAACAGACTACCAGATCGATCGTTACGCCGTCATCGCAGAAACTCGAAGCGTCCAGGTTAAGACCGCTCAGTCCGCCCTTCACCCGCAAAAGCTGCAGGCGCTGGTCCGCTGAATTATTCTGGGAATCCGCGCCAATATAACCTGCCATCATCGGCCGGACGACTAACTGAAATAACTGACTATTCGCTTCCCTGGTGGCTCCGCCTACCAGGACTGCCCCCACGTTTTTCAATATTTCGATCGGATCTGTTTCCCCCGTATAGGACCAGGACTGGACACCCTGCATATTTCCATCCATAAACTTATTATACAGATCTACAACATTATCTACATCCGAGTTAAACTTCTGCGTACGTCCGGCCGCGGAACTCTGCAGCGTCGTATTCATCTCTGACAACCCTGAAACCTGATAGATATAGGTATACATAGACAATTCCCTGGCCGTCTGCGCCGCGGCATGCTGAATCAGGCCATAGGTATAGACGATACGCATTATATACAGGATCGTTACGATCACCATCAGAAATAACGGATAGGTGAGCGCCGCCTCCAGTGTCAGAGAACCCTTCTTTCCTCTTTGCTTCCTCATATCCGCTCCTCTTAATATCCCATATATATGGAACTGGTAAACTGAAGCCGTCCCGTATTTCCGCTTTCCTCATAAACCGCCTGAAACGGCATTACCTGATTAAACAAATAACGCAGCGAAACAACTGTATCCGCCTGCATATATGTATAGGCCTTCGCCATCGAAAACGTTGGCTCTCCATTCGCCTTCATATTAAATTCGATCAGGTCGGCTGAACGCATTATTCGCTTATCGTCCCCCTTCAGCAGCAGAAGAATCAGCAGATAATCCTCATACGTCACGAAAAAACCTGTCTGTCCATAATGACTGATGAGGCCTTCCGTGCTGCCATTCGGAGATATCGTCAGCAGAACATTTTTTCCAGTCTTAAACAATGGAATTTTATACCCTTTGTTTATCAGATAATCCATCTCAATCAGCGTCTCTGCCACTGCCCATGCCGTCAGTATGATCCAGAAAAATACCGGTTCCGGCACAATTCCCAGGGTAAGGGTCGATGCCACCGCTCCCGCGGCGTGACAGGAACCCTTAACGGCAGCGTTCAGATAAAGTGCAATCATATTATTTGCCATCCGCTCCGCGTAAATCGTCGCATATACGGCGCCCTCATTTGCTGCGTCCGTGCGATTTCCATAAATCAGATATTCGATTTCGCTCCTTAATACCGTTTTACGATCCTTTTTGGGCAGGAAACGCATATCCAGCTCGCCATTTTCATGAGCGTAACGCCATTCAGGCATATAGAAGCTGTTCTTCTCGGATTCCGGCATTTTAGACGAAAAATTCTCTACCCCGGTCATGCGGGTCTTGAAGGTTCCGAACATATAAGACAGGCTCAGCACATCGTCTCTCATCGTTTCCGCTATGTCAAGAATCATACTGTGCTTACCCTGGTTCATTATATTTTTAGATGCTGTCAGATTTCCGCTCTTATTATAAAACCCTAACCCCACATTGCTTCCTGGTTCCTGTGTATAAGATGTTGACGGACGGTTGTTATAGTTATCTTCATTGATCTCTCCTCGAGGCGCGCCTTTCTCATTATCCACCTCTGTTTTAATTTCCTGTTCAGACTGATTTTCCGCAAAGCTGTTCAGATCCGAACCTGCGTTTCCCGGCTCAGAGTTGGAAGCATATGTAGTCTGAATATTCTTCCACGGGGAGTTTTTTAATATATCCAGCGTACAGTCCGTCCCCTTGCTCATACAGGATGCGATCGCTATTTTGTAAACTCCGTCAAGCATTTTGAAAAGATTATCACTTTTCTCGGTCATTTCCAGGTTATAGAAATCATAATGATCATTCGTATAAATTTCAGTCTCTGTCCCCGGTTCGGCTTCCGGATCAGCTTTCGGTTCGGACTCTCCTCCTTCAGCCTTCTTCGCTTCTGCAGCCGCCTTCTCCGCGGCCTCCTTCTCCGCTTTTACACGCTTCGCATCCTCAGAAACCGCATTCAAGATCTGCGAAGTTATCGCAAAAAGATCGTCCGGATTGATACTGTCAGCGTAGAAGGCCAGACATTTATCCTCTGTGATCTTTGTCAGTTCTGTCACATAATCCTCATAAGCTTCCTTACTGGCTGTAGCGTCTTCCGCCATTTCCTTTGCCGCCTCGCCGCCGCCTTCATACTTGCTTTTGAAACCATCCAGCCGATTCACAGCATTTTGGGCTTCTTCAAGAGCTGTCTGCGCAAGAGAGCGGACATTATGTGCGCTTCCCTTTAAACTTCTGGCTGCCGGAGCCAAACTGACAGAATATCCATCGAAACCATTTGCCTGCGTTCTGGTATACTCATCTATTTCTTCTTCCTGCGGATAGATATTATCATGCCGGATGACTTCCATATAAGCCTGCAGCCCCTTGGAATAACCTTTCAGGGTCTCCTCATATTCGCCAATATCCGCCATCAGCTTCTCAATCGCTTCTTTCAGACTGCTGACCGCCTGATCCGCAGCCCCATTTTCTTCATCAACCCCCATCTTCTCATTCATTATATCCGAAGTATTCTCATTCTCTTTGGCCTGGGACTGAACCTCTGTCAGCTTGTTCAGAATGTCCATACGATCCAGAGCAACATAGATTCCTCTGAATTTGGCATACTCCACCATCTGCGTTTTAAGAACTTCTTTCTCTGCAAGCGGATACATGGCTTTCGCGCTTGAAGCATTAGAGTCCACCTGAAAATCATACAGATTCAGGAAGGATGCGTCCGCATAAGACTCTGTGCCTGTCACGGCGCTCTTCATGAACTGCCAGATCATTTCCGAATATTCCTGATCATCAAGGCCGTACGCCATAAGCGTCGCATTCAGGCTTTTTTTATATACCTCGTCCAGCTTGTCCGGATTCTGAATCGCAAACAGACCAAACTCATTCTTCAGCTTTAGATTATAATCCGCCAGCGCGCTGACAGCCGCCAGATCAGACGCTTCCTGTACGATTGCCTTCGCGCTTGAATAGCGGCTGCCATCGATCAGCACAGCCGAGAGAAGCATACTGGGAATCAGTATAATTGTCAAAAAAATGGATATCGCCGCCTTGCGGCTCTTTTTCCTGAAGAATTTCATTTTGCTGCCTCATTTCAACAGATTCTGTACTTTTTCAAGCGCGTCCATAATTTTGTTATATCCATTCTCAACCGTTTCAAATACCCCCGTCTGTTTTGCCACATCAAGAACCAGATCCACATTACGCACAAAATCAGGTGAGTCGACTACTGCTGATACCGCGGTTGTGTCCACATCGAAAGGCCCCTTATGGCCAAACATCTCGCTTATAGAATCCACCGGCATGCGGTAGCTGTTGCTTATATTCACTTTCACCCGTTTAGAGAACAGCCGGTTTATGATATCCACATTATAGCTTCCCCGTTCTCCTGACAGGACATTATTCTCTTTTAGATAATTGTTCACATATTCTCCGATCACATTTTCATAAGCGTCATCATTGAATGTATTCAGGAATGGAACATTTCTGTATGGATCCCGGTTTTTAAAATCCTCCAGCGTCTTAATTCCGGTTGTCATATCCGACACCCTTGCGCTGTATATCACACCGCCTCTTTCGGAAGCGCGCACCGCCAGACTCTGCAGATTTACCTCCTGATACAAAACCATTCCTATAAACAGAATCAGAATCAGGGAAAAGAACAGCACCGAAAAAACTATACTGGCTTCAACAGTCAGATAACCGTCCTGTCTTTTCCGTTTTATCCTTTGAACTATTTCTGCTATCTTTTTCATAATCTTACATTCTCCCACAGCTTTCCGCCGGGAACCAGGAAAAGGATTCCCGGCGGAAATAAAACTACATCTGCATCTTCTACTAGAATTGCGAAGCTCCGCTCACGTTGCCGCCGGTAGAAGAATTTCCCTGATTGAGCACTCTTTGTAAAAGATCCTGTACAAAGTCTATAATCGTGTTCCGGAATATCAGCGCCACACACATCAGGGCCGCAATGATCATGACTATCTCAATCACTCCCATTCCGTCTTCTTCCTCGTAAAATTGCTTTAACAGTTCCATGGCCTTTCCTCCTTTCCCAGAATTTTCATCTACTGCTCACATAAGAAAAACATATAAAAACACCGTTTCAGGTGGTTTTATTTTACCTCCGCTGCGTTTACATCCCCTGAGTCATACTGATTACGGCCGGAGTGGCCACAACCAGCACAATGCCCAGGAACATAAGCATCATAGGAACCAATATTTTGGAACCTGCTTCCTCTCCCATCTGCCTGGCCGCGTTCTTGCGCATCTCCCAGCACTCATTCCCCTGCTGGCGCAGTACTGGAACTACCTCTGTTCCGCCTCTCTTCAGGTTCATGACAACGACGGAAACAAACTTCGTTACTTCCTTTACCCGACATCTTCTGGCAAACTCCTCATACGCCACAGCTTCCGGTTTACCGGCCTTGATCTCCGCCAGGGCGTACCGCATTTCATCATAGAGGATATGTTCCTTTTTGTTCTCATTGATAATTTTCTCCCAGGCTTTCGATATAGTCATGCCGGCATTTACAAGGAGCGTCAGTTTATTAACAAATTCCGGAAACTCCATTTGAATAGCCAGCCTTCGTTTCGATATGTCGCCGTTCAGACTGGCATCCACCAGAAAAGGAACTAATACCAGAGCGGCAATCGCAGCCGCGCTTAATATCAGGCCATCTGAACTTCCCTGCAGAACCATGATCATCCCTACCAAAGAAGCAAAGGCGCCGGACAGAATAGCTGCTGCCAGCCGATATCCCCTGTGAATGTAATCATAGAATTCCACATCCCTTGGTCCGCGAATCTCCAGAATCTTCTGGTAAACCTGATTCCTGTGCTGGGCTAAAGCCGTTTTTAATGACATTGGAAGCATTCTCTGCATAAAGCCGAATTCGCTCATCTCTAAACCGAGGGGAATAAAATCCTTCAGTCCATATTCTTCCTTATCCACATATTCCATATATTCGTCATACCGCCCTCTGGATTTCAGATAACAGGCCAAAAACAGCAGCACACACATAGCGCAAACCGCTATAGAAACAATCATGGTAACCATAATATCCTCCCGCTTAGATATTGATCCGCATAATTTTGGAACCGAGCAGATAAGAAACGCCAAATATCGCAATGGCCGCCGTCATTGCCAGGTTCCCTTCGATTGTCTGAAATACCGGCGCCATATAATCTCCCGATGTTACTGTCAAAAACAATACCATAATAATCGGAATGATCATCATAAGATTAAACTCATATTTTTTACCGGAGATCATCGTATTGATCTCCTGCTTCACTTCTATTTTCTCACCGATCGTACTGGAGGTCGAACGCATAACCTCGATCAGATCTCCTCCCGTCCGCTTACAGGTCACGAAAATATCCACGAAATTCTCGATATCTTCCAAATGAGCCCTTTCTGCAAATTGGAGAAACATATCTTCAATCGTGTTATTTACTCCAATTCCCCTTAGAATATATTCAAGCTCTACCAAAATATAAGTTTCCGGATCTGGATAGATGACCCTCAAATCCTGAAGGGAATCCTTAAGCCCTGTTTCTACTGATTTTCCAACTGAAAGGGCAGATGACAGAGCATACAAAAGTTCCTTAAACTGCAATGTCAGCTGAGTTTTTCTCTTCTCAATAATCTGCTTCGTTCGCATAGGCGGCCACTTCACGGCAAGTAACATCAGAAGTGCCGACAAAATCAGATTATGATAAAAAATATAGCCAACCGCAAATAAAACGACCGCAGCAAATAGAATGTTTAAAAGCTTCTCCCTCTTTGACATCACATAAACATCATAATCAATAAGGCCATCATCCCGCTCCACCATCTCCACGGCATCTTTCTTCTTACCAAACATATCGTACCTCCCGCATATCTGTCAGTTTCTATACTATATCCGATAATCCCGCATTTCGAAACTTCTCTGTATGTACCATGGCATTAGAGGTTCTGGTCAGTTCGCCGATTACTCTGCCTTCCGGTGTTTCCCCAGTTTCGATGAACTTATAGAGAGTATTAAGCACTACGGCGCCGTTCTCATATCCCGTGACTTCGGCGATCTCCACGGTTCTGCGGGATTTATCGCGAAGACGGGACAACTGGATAATAATGTCGATTGCCGATGCAATCTGCTGACGGATCGCCTCGATCGGGATACTGTTCCCGGATATTACCATCGTTTCCAAACGGCTCAGCATATCCCTCGTCGAATTGGAATGCCCCGTCGAAAGGGAACCGTCATGCCCCGTGTTCATCGCCTGGAGCATATCCAAAGCTTCTGCGCCGCGAACCTCGCCGACTACAATCCTCTCCGGTCTCATACGCAGCGATGAACGGATCAGGTCGCGGATCGTCACCTCTCCTTTTCCTTCTGAATTCGCATTGCGCGTTTCCAGCCGCACCAGATTCGCCACTCCCCTGATCTGCAGTTCAGCAGAGTCTTCAATTGTGATCACACGTTCATCTTTAGGTATAAAATTAGAGAGCGCGTTTAAAAATGTAGTCTTACCGGAGCCGGTGCCCCCGCTGATAAAAATATTGTACTTCGCCTTTACCATTCTTTGCAAAAGCTCCGCCACTTCCGGAGTAATGGATCCATAGGCAATCAGTTTCTCTACCGTCATCGGATCCTCCGGGAATTTTCGAATGGTCATGGTTGGTCCATCCAGAGCGATCGGCGGCAATACTACATTCACACGCGAGCCGTCCTGCAGACGCGCATCCACGATTGGACTCGCCTCATTAACCGTTCGATTCACCTTGGACACGATATTCAGAATTACATTTTCCAGCTTCTCATTGCTTCCGAAACTGACATTTTTCTTATATAATCGCCCATCCTGTTCAACAAACACATTGTGAGGACCATTGATCATAATCTCGGTTATACTCGGATCATCTACCAGCGGCTGAAGCACATCAAGACCGCGCATAGAATTAAAGACACCCTCCATGAGTTCTTTCTTCTCTGTTAGGGACAAATACTGGCGTCTTGATTCTTCCATTACGATCTCAGAAATGACCTGGCGGATTTCCTCATCATCCACATTGTGAGTAAGATCAAGCCGCCCAGCGACCATTTCACGGACCCTTCTTATATATTCCGACATATTCTCAACCATACGATTACCCCTCGTCACAGTGCATCAACAATCTGAAGAACCGGTTCCATGATCTGTCGGAACATTTCCCCGTTCGACAGACATGCTTTCCGTGAAGCAAATACGGTCAGATTCGGAATTACAGCAGCACATTCCAACTGACTGAAAAGTCCGCTGTTCAAAAGCTCAGGAGACGGACTATTCGTCATAGATCGGTTGACAAGCAGCTTCATCCGCGCAAACAGCGGATTATAAACCTCATGGTAATCCGATTCTCTTAAAAGCCGTTTCATCTTGGCAATAGACGTTTCATCAGCCAAAACGGGAACATATATAACATCAGCGTTTAAAAGCAGCTTCCTGTTTTTTGCAGTAAACGCACTGGACAGATCCAAAATTACTAAATCATAATCTGCCAGAGCCCGAATTGCAGTAATCAGCTTTTCAAACTCGTTCTCCTCGATCTCCTCATGCTCTGCGACGCTCTCCACACCGGATATATAGCAAAAGCCTCCGGGCGTTGCTATTCCAACACTTGAAGACAATTTGATACCCACATTCATCCCCTTCGTCTTTATCGCCAAATAAATATCTGAAAGACTGCCTGCTGACGCGGGAAACACATCAAATGTAGAGTCTATTTCTTCCATATTCAGATATAATACCTTTTTCCCCTGCCCTGCAGCCACCGCCGCCATAGCCAGCGACAGTGTTGTTTTACCGGTTCCGCCGGCAGGGCTATAGAATGCTGCTATTTTCGTATCGTTCTTTCCTCGGATAGCCTCGATCTCTCCGGTGGTTTCCGCATATTTCAGCAAAAGATCATTCAGCAGTGTTTCTGTTTTCTGATATTTTTTCACAAGTGTAAAATCATCTACCGGTGTCATAGAAGCTGACAGGACAATTCTTGCACAATTAAGTGAAGGGAGAGGAATCAAGGATGACAACATGCCTTCATCAACAGCTAAAATATCAATGTTGTTTTCTGATTCCAAATACTGTTTCAGTTTATCGCCTCGGGTAAACGTAACTAATTCCAGCTGCGGCGCCTTCTCCAGAAAGTAGTTGGAAAGATTTGCCAGATACACCTCATCCTGATCCGCAAGAATCAATGTTTTTTTAATCATATGGAATCCCTCCTGCATATTGTCGGAGCCTGATTCTTCAAAATACCTCTCTAAAACAGCCCCATTTCATGATTATTATACACCTAATAATTCTATTAAGCAATATTTTATTCTATTAGAATTGTTTTCAGTACTTTGTCATCATCTTGCAAATCATATTCCGCCACGATCTCCGTCTATAATTCTATTAGATACTAAATAATTCTAACAGGACATTATTTGTCACAATTCACTTAGGTACAATCAAATAATTACGAAAGGAATGGAAAACCATGGAATATCTCGACTACTATGAAATCGGCCAGAAAATTAAACATGTCCGTCTGGATCATGGCATGTCCCAAGAACAAGTTGCGGAACTCTGCGATATATCTGCTTCTTTCTACGGCAATATCGAACGCGGTACCAAGAAGATGTCCTTGGATACATTTGTTGTCATATGTGACAAGCTGAACCTGTCTCCGGACTATCTGCTGCAGGATAATCTACCCGACTCTGATCCGGTCGTATTCAATATCATCCGTGAGGTTAAGAAATCCGGCGATACACAATATAAACGGTATCTGGCTATCATTAAAGCCTTGGCTAAGATTGCCGGGGAACTGTAAACTGCAATCGAGCAGGACGTGGTGACTCACCGCTTCCTGCTCGATTGCAGTTCTTTCACAGCCTGATCCTTCTTTAATTCTCTTAGAAAAACACCACTTTGATACACAACGAATGAAAACTTATCAGTGATGGAACAGCCTGATCCCGGTAAACACCCTCGCCATCCCATACTTATCGCAGTTCTCGATCGCCTGGCCGTCCCTCGCGGAACCGCCCGGCCCGGCGATATACTTCATGCCGTTTTTCTTCACCCACTCGATGTTATCGCCAAACGGGAAGAACGCGTCGATGCCCTGGGCCGCATCCGTCGTCTGATCAAGTCAGGTTCTCTTCTCCTCCCTGATAAATACCGGAGGCTTCACCTTAAATGTCTTCTCCCTCGCGCCGATCGCCCAGCCGCCGCCTGTCAGCGCGTCTCTGTCTGCCCGCCCGCCGCGGTCTCCGCCAGGATCTGATTCCCGTCCTCATCCACCTCTACCGCCAGCAGCATGGTCCGGGCGTCGTCCACCTCATAGCTGCAGGTGATCAGTGTAAACAGGGACTTCACCGGGTATTCCACCTCCGCCGCGTAAGGACATTCCTCCAGGCTCCGCTCGACAAACCTGTCAAAGGCCCGCTGGGTCGGGAAATACATCCGGCGCAGCTGGTAACTGTTGGCAGCGTAATAGCAGGAGATCACCTTCAGCCGGATCTCCCGGTCCGGAAGGTAGATCGTGTAATACGGGTGATCCTTAAAGAACTGCTCCTCGCGGAAGCGGATCACATCCCTGAACATACTGCCGTTCTTCATCCGATGGCCGTAGATCACATTATGACGGCTCGTCATATCCGGCTTATCCTCCAGATCCAGGAAGATGGAACCAGCCACGGTCTCATTCCCGTCGATGTCATGATGCAGATAGTAGTCATTATCCCCGGAATACAGGATCGGATAATCGATATTCGTACCCTCGATCCGGATCCAGCCGATCACATCCGGATTTCTCTCCCATAAAGCTTCGAAATCGACCGGCGATATGTAGGGTTCCGTCTCCGCTTCCGTCGTAGTCTCCGCTTCCGTCACAGCCGCCGTCTGCGCCGTCGTCTGCGGCTCTGTCTGCTGTTCCGAAGGTTTTACAGGTTCCCTGTTTGATGCGAACTGCCCCACGACCGCCGCGGTTCCCGCCGCAGCCAGAAGGATCACCGCGATCCCGATCAGCAGCTTCCCTGTCCGCTTCATGAATTCTCCCTCCCCGAGACTTCCCTCGCAGCGTCTCATTTCCGCAATGCATTGGATTTATGATAGAAAGTATAGCACAAAATCTCGTTCCCTTCAATCCCGCGAAGATTTCCCGCGGGATAAATTCGGGATAAATTCTTTCGGAAAATTTCAAAAACCAGTTGCCTTTCCACCGAAAATGTGCTATACTGTCAAGGCTTGCGGGAATGCTGGAATTGGCAGACAGGCTAGACTAAGGATCTAGTGATTGTATGATCGTGTGGGTTCAAGTCCCATTTCCCGCAGATAACGGTGCGAAGCCTTCGGGTTTCGCACCGTTCTTCATTTCCGTCCGTATGCGAACGGGAGCCCGGGACTTTCGTTCATAATTTCCATGCAGGCAGAAAGCCGGCAACGCGCCGCTCATACCGCCTTTATACCCGCCGGAAAACAAGAACCCCGGAAACAGATGTTCCCGGGGATATGATTCATTCCGCTTTACGCCAGCTTGCTCTTGGCCAGCTCCGCCAGCTTCGCGAAGCCCTCCGCGTCGCTGACCGCCATGTCGGCCAGAACCTTGCGGTTCATCTCTACGCCGGCCTGCTTAAGGCCATAGACGAACTTGCTGTAAGAAAGACCGTTCAGACGCGCCGCCGCGTTGATACGGGCAATCCACAGGCTCCTGAACTCTCTCTTCCTCTGCTTGCGTCCCACATAGGATGCCGCCAGAGCGCGCATCACGGACTGCTTGGCCACACGGTACTGCTTGGAGCGCGCGCCTCTGTAACCCTTCGCCAGCTTTAATACTCTATTATGTTTCTTCTTAGCGTTTAATCCGCCTTTTATTCTTGCCATCGATATTCCCTCCTTCTGAATTCAAGAAATCTTATAAATACGGTAAAATCTTCTTCATTACTTTTGCG